>JALZAI010000277.1 GCA_030948475.1 Actinomycetota bacterium | reverse complement strand
GTCCGGCCGCGCCGCTGCGCTCCACCGACATCGTCGAGTTGCCGCTGGATGCGACGAGAACGCTGATCACCGCACCGGTGTCGAATCCGAAGCCGGGAGTTCCCGTGATCAGCGCGCTCGCCGAGTCGTGGCCCGGCGTGCCGCGCCGGGACTCGCGCATCCACAGCCCGTCGCGGATGTCGTGGCGTTGCGGCACCCGTTCGCGCTCGTGCCGTCCGGTGAAGTCCAGCACCTCGGCGAACCCGTCGGGTATCGGAACGCTGATCTCCAGTCCGTCGAGCAGGTACGGCTGGGCGCCACGGTTGGTCAGCGTGTGGCGGGCCCGCAGCGCGCCGCCGCGCAGCGCCTGGATCTCGGTGCGCAGCGCCAGGTCGGCAGCGTGGTCCTCCGCGTCGACGACCAGGCGGTCGCCGCCGACGTCCACGCCCAGCACGTCGAAGGACGTGGACCAGTCCCGTCCGGCGATGTCGCGGCTATCCGCTCCGGGCGACGCCCCGAGGCGGTGCCCGCGCAGGCCGGGCCGCGCAAAACTACCGCGAGCATGTTCGACGAGCAGCGGCGAACCGCGCATCGGCCCGGCGGCCGCGAGAACCGCCTGCGCGCCAGCGCCGTCGGGCAGCACACCAAGCCAACGGACGACCGGCAGCCCGGCGCTTGTGTCGTCGAGGACCAGTCGCGTCGCGTGGTCGCCCGTCGGGAAGATCATCGACCGATCGCGGGAACTCGATCCTCCCGCGGCAGCGCACGCCGGGTGGCCCGTCGAATCACGACGGCGTCGATCGCCAGGCCGAGCGAAAGCGTCGAAGCGAGGCACACCGCCAGCGCGCCGATGGTGTCCGTGGCGTAATGGTACGACCAGGCGACCAGGCCGATCGCGCCCAACCCGAATATCGCGACGAGTACCGCGACACCAATCGCGCGCAACCGTACCGATATCCGCGAGCGCAGCAGGGCAAGCAGTATCAGCACGAGCACCGACGAGAGGCCGGTCTCGTGTCCGCTCGGAAACGCGGGTGGATAGCCCGACTGGGCGCCAACGATCACGGTCGTCCGGTGCACCCACGGCTTGAGCACGATCTCGGTGAGGAACAACGCAACCGCCGGGGTCGCGACAACGAGCGCCAAAGCCTCGCGCCAGCGGATCGCGGCGGCCACAGCGGCCATCATGATCAGGACGCCGGCCACGAGCATCGGATCGCTGATCCGCAGGCAGTTCAGCAAGAACGAGTTGAACCGGACCGGGCCGGCCCAGTCGGTGATCTGCCTCGAAACGATCTTGTCGAAGCCACTGGCCGTCGTCCGGTCGTGGAAGGCGATGCCCATGCCGACGACCGCAATCACGCAGATCGCGATGGTCAGCCAGGCGGCACGCCGCCACGGCACGAGCAGGGACATAGCATCAGCCTAGGTCGGCAGGCTGATTATGGCGCGGCGAGGTGGCGTCGCTGCGTGACGCCGACGCAACCGCGCGCCTTCGCTGCGGTGGTGCAACTGGGATCGGTGAAGCAGGCGGCGGCGGACCTGAACGTGTCCGAGGCGGCGGTGTCGCTGCACGTCGGGCAGTTGCGCAGGGAACTCGGTGATCGACTGTTCGCCGGGACCGCGGTCGGGCTGGCAAGGACACACTCGCACGTTGCTAACGAAACTTTCAGTAAGTATCGTTAGCTGCATGATGCTGAGTGGACGGCCGCTCCTGGATATCCGGGTCGACGCCGAGATGTTCGTCGACCGCGACGATGAGCGGCACCGGCTCGCGACCGCTGTGACCCACGGTTACAACACGCTGATGTGGGGCGAGGCCGGCATCGGCAAGACCTCATTGGTCCGGACCTTCGCCTACGAGCTGCGCACTTCCGGTCGGACGGTCCATTACGCCCGCGCGGAGGGCGCGTCGCGCGCGGACGAGCTGTTGCGCGGGGTCGCGGCGACGCTGCCCGGCGACCGCGGCAAAGCGGCAGGCGCTGACGTCGAGTCGCTGCTACGGGAGCTCGGCCGGGACGCCGAGCGTCGCGTGATCATCCTGGACGATGTCTCGTCCGCGGCCGGTTATCAGCTCTTTGGCCTGTTCCGCGACCAACTGTGGGCGTTGCCATGGACCTGGATTGTGGCCGTCCGTACCGAGGAGAAGGGCGGGTTGCTGCGGGCGCCCGCGACGGCGTTCTTTGAGCGCGTCATCGAACTCGGGCCGCTGCCACCGGGCGCCGCGGTCGACATGATCCGGCGCCGCAACGGCAAGCGGGCGCCCCGGTGGGCTCGCCAGGTAGCGACCGCGGCCGGCGGCAACCCCCGACGCGTCCTCGCCGTAGCACGTGACATCACCGAGAACGGCGGCGACGCGGATGCCGTCGTAGGCAGCCTCGGCCGCCGCACCGCAGCGATTCAGGCGCTGGGGCGGCCCGAATCGATGCTGGCTGCCGAGTTGGAGGCGCTCGGCGCCGCGTCCGCGTCGGACGAGGCGCTGCTGGATCGCCTCGGCTGGACGCGGGCCCGAGCGGCGCAGGTGTTCGCGACGCTGGAGAGCGCCGGGCTGGTGACCAGCGACGAGGTCCGTTCGGGCACCGGACGTCCGCGCCGCGTTTTTCGTCTGACCCCGGCGGCACACTGGGCGACATGAGCGAGGCTTGCCGAGCGAACCAGTGTCATAGCGTCTCCGCATGCCCGCCCGGAGCGCAGCGAGGACGGGCATGAGCCGGGATTTGCTGCGCGCGCTCCAGGACTCGCACGCGTTCAACACCACGCCACCCGAGTCCGACCTGGCCGCGCTGCACGTTCCATTCGACGTGCTCACCGCTACGCCCGGCTACGAGCTGGCTCTGTCCGACGCGATGCGCCGCGGCGAGCGGATCGCCCTGATCGGACCGAGCGGTTCGGGCAAGTCGAGCGTCACCGCGCACGTCCTGGATCGGTGGGTCCCGCAGGTCGCGCCGATCCGCATCCGGGTCGGGATGGAGTCGGCGGAGGTTGCGACCGATCCGGTCGAGTTCACCCGCCACCTGGTGCGCACCGTCGCGCGATACATCGAGCAGCACGACCCGGCCCGCGCCGAAACCAGGCGCGCCTCGACAGCGGTGAGTACCGCGTACGGCGTGGCGGAGGACAAGGCGCCAAAGAAGTTCAGCATCGCGCCTCGCGTCGGCTGGCTCGGCGTCGAGCTCGCCGCCGAACTCAGGGCGGTCGCCCACGAGGTGCCCCCGTCCGGGCAGGACGTGCTCGACCAGGCGCAGCTGATCCTGCAGGTAATCGCGGACCGCCGGCTGACACCCGCTCTGATCCTCGACGACACCGACCACTGGCTGCACCAGGCGGGATTACCGCCGACCGAAAGCGTTCGGGCCGGGTTCTTCGGTCGGGTCGTCCGCCTGATCGCGGAGCAGTTGCCGCTCGCGACCACCGTGATCGCGGTGCACGACAGCTACACACGCGATCCGGCCTACCTTGCCGCGCTGCAGTTCCTGGAAGCGACCGTCGAGCTGCCGGCGATCCCCGCGCCGTTCGGATTCGGGCTGATCCTGCACCATCGCGCCGAACAGGCGATCGGTACCCGGCTGGCGGTCGAGGAGATCCTCGAGGCTGCCGCGCTGGATCGATTGTTCGAGAACTATGCGGCCACCGACCGTAGCCTGCGCTCGCGGCTGCTGCAGGTGGCGCACGGGGCGCTCGCGCACGCCTGCGATCTCGGCGCCGAACGCATCGGCCCCGCCCATGTCGAACAGGCCATCGCTGAATAGCACCTGGCAAGGCTCGACGGCTGAGTACGGTCTGGCGCGCCGATCGGGTCGATCAGATCTATAGTCCTGGTGCCTCGCGCAGCGGGCGCATCGGTTCCCAAGGTCAATCTCAGAGAAACCGGATCTGCATGTCGCGATCAGCGATCTCCTCAGTTCGATCCGCGTCGGTGCTGTCCGCCGTCGGCACCGTAGGTGTAGTGGCGCTCCTACTGACCGCATGCAGCTCATCCACCTCGGGTCAGACATCTGGGACGCCGACCACCCAGACGCCCACGTCGCCGGCAACCAGCACCTCATCCGCCGCGTCCTCGACGTCTGCGTCCTCAACCGCCGCGTCATCCACGGCGAGCGCGCCGACGAGTCCGTCCAGCGCGCCCAAGCGCCTCGCTGCGATTACCGTGCAGCCGGGCGAACTGCCCGCAGGGTGGACGCCGACCCCGTACCGGGCCAGTCCCGGCGACGCCGCCGAGCAGGCCGCATTGGTGCGCTGCGTTGGCGGCCGCAACACCTCCGGTGACACGACGAGCGAGGCGCACTCGCCCGACTACAGGAATGGCAACGCGCAAGTCTCCTCCAACGCCAAGAGCGTCCGATCCCAGGCCGATCTGAAAGCCGACATCGCTCTCGCGCGCAGCCCCAAGGTGGACGCGTGCTACCAACAGCTGCTGCGCAAGAAGCTCGCCTCCTCGCTGCCGACCGGTGGCACCGTGAAGAGCGTCACCGTCAAGGTCACGAAGGCTGCGGCGGGCAGTCCTAGGAACGTGATCGCAACGGTGGCCGCGACGATCAAGGTCGTGGTGTCCGGAAGCCCGATCGTCCTGTACGTGAATTCCGCCATGATCACCGGCAAGCAGATCGAGGCGGAGGTCGACTTCACCAGCGTCGGGGCGCCGCTGCCCGCCACGCTGCGCGCCGGACTGACCAAGAAGGTCGCCGATCGAGCCGCCCGCGCGTAGGTGCGCAAGCGCCGTTGCCGGACAGCCTGATCGCCCCCAGCGGGCGCGCCCGAGACGGCTCGACTCGTCGTAGCGTCATGACCGTGACCAGCTGGAAAGAGTTGACCGAAGCCGCACCGCGAATCGCTGCCATCTTCGCCCGCCGGCACGCCGCGACCGGCAACCTGTGCATGCTCGGCACACTCCGCTCGGACGGATTCCCGCGGATCAGCCCGGTCGAGCCGAGGTTCTTCGAAGACCAGTTGTGGATCGTCGGCATGCCGAACACCACGAAGTTCCGGGATCTGGCTCGCGACCCACGCTTCTGCCTGCACACGGCGACCGTCGACACCGAGGTGAAGGACGGGGACGCGAAGCTGTGGGGCGTTGTCGACGACGTCCAGGACAAGGCGCTGCATCAGCGCTTCGCACAAGCGCAGTTCGACGAAACCGGATTCGACATCCGTGGCCAAGAGTTCGACCACTGCTACCGGGCCGAGTTGACCGGCGGTTCGGCGCTGGAGGTAGCTGGTGGCCACCTGGACATCACGATCTGGAAGCCCGGTGTGTCCGAGCGGGTCGAGCGCAAGCATTGAGGTTGTCGGCGGTGCCGTAATCAGAGTCTTGCCTAAACCGCGTGTCCGTCCTCCTTGCTGGCACACAGCGCGGACACAGCGCAGTCTCGGCCAGGCGCACCACCATGGAGGCATGTCTTCCGACGAGCAGCCCATCCGTCCGTCCGGACCGTTCGACGCTGGGCGCGGCCCGAGTCAGGCGGCTTCGTTGCCATCGGAGCCGCGGCCCGACGCCTGGTCGCCTGCCGATGCGTGGGCTGGACGACCGCCCGGCTTCAGCCCCGCGCCGCCCGCCGCAGCACGAGCGCCCGGGTGGCGCCCGATGATCGTGATAGCCGCGATCGTCGCCCTCGTCGTCGCAACGGGATCGACGGCGCTCACCTACGCGGTTGTCCATCACGACAACGGCGCCGTCGCCACCGGAGCCGGTCCGGCCACGAGCAACCAGACCGCGCCCGCAGTGCAACTCGACGGCACGGTTGCTGGGGCGGCGGCGGCAATCAGCCCGAGCGTGGTCACGGTCAACGTCTCGGGCGGTAGTCAGGGAGGGACCGGGTCCGGCATCGTCATTAGAAGCGATGGCTACGTTCTCACCAACAACCACGTCGTCACGCTGGACAACCAGACCCGGGCATCGGTGAATCAGATAACGGTGACCCTCGCCGGTGGCAGCACCAAGCCGGCTACCGTGGTCGGCACCGACGCAGGCGACGACCTCGCGGTGGTCAAGGTGGCCGCGACACATCTGAGTGCGGCGGTGTTCGCGCCGTCCTCCGCGCTCAAGGTCGGGCAGACGGCGGTGGCCATCGGGGCGCCCCTCGGACTTTCCAACACCGTCACCTCCGGCATCGTCAGTGCCCTCGCCCGGCCTGTCTCGACAGGCGCCGCGAGCACCGCGTCGATCTTCGACGCGGTGCAGACGGATGCTGCCATCAATCCCGGTAACTCCGGTGGCCCGCTCGTCGACCTCAACGGCCACGTCGTCGGCGTGAACTCCGCTATCGCCGGAACCGGAAACGGATCATCCACCGCCCAGAGCGGCAACATCGGCATCGGGTTCGCGATCCCGTCCGACGAAGCGTCCCGGATCGCGACGGAGTTGATCAAGACCGGGAAGGCCACCCACGCCATCCTCGGGATCAGTGTCCGCGGCGCCCAGAACAACACCGGTCCGACCAGCGCCGGCGGCGCCACCGTCGCCGCCGTACAGCCGGGCAGCCCGGCACAGAAGGCCGGCATCCGGCGAGGCGACATCATCACCAAGATCGGCAGCCAGCGCATCGATGACTCCGTCAGCGCAGTCGCCGCGACCCGCTCTCATGCACCCGGCTCCACCGTGGATGTGACCGTGCAATCGCAGAAACAAACCAAGAGGTTGTCGGTAACCCTCGGTTCGGCCGCAAGCACCGGCTAACAGGCGGCTCAGCGGCCAAGCAGCTAGGAGTGATTGTCGCGTACCAGGTCGACCAGTACATGAACCGCGCGGCTGAGGCGGTCGAACCGCTCCTCCGCGTGCGGCGACTGTGTCCGAGCGGTCATGCTCGCCTACCAAACCCGGCTCGTCGACTCGGACGTCCGGGCGGCCACCTTGTTGACGTGGCCCGTCGCAACGAGTTAGGTGCTCGGGCAACAAGACATCACACGATTCCAGAGCCACTTCAACGGGGCGTTCCCGTTCTCCTCGGACGGTGTCCTGATCGGCAAACCCGCCGCCAGCTTCGCCGAGGAGATGCAGACAATGATCACGTTCCCCGGCGGCGAGATCGATCTGGACACACTCCACCACGAGAACATGCACCAGTGGTGGGGTGACAACGTCACCGAGTCGAACTACAACATGACCTTCTTCAAAGAGGGTCTCGCTACCTTTGGCGAGTACCTGTTCGCGGCCCGCACCGCCGCGTCGACAAGCGGGTCGCCCGCCTTCGATGCGAGCCTGATCGATCAGTTCAACTCGAACTACGCCAGGACGGGAACCTTCTGGCGCACTGCCCCGTCCAACCCCACCGCGTACACGCTGTTCAGTGGCTCGTCGACCTACGACCGGCCAGGCACGGCCTACATCGCACTGCGCCAGATCCTCGGCACGAACCGATTCGAGCGCGCGCTGCACCGGATTCAGCGCCGCTACGGCGGGGGGACGATCGACGAGCGGCAACTCGAGGCCGGATTCGCACGATGGCTGCCCAACCGCAGCACTGGCTGCCGCGCAAGACTGGGTCAGTTCTTCAAGCAATGGTTCGATACGTCTTACCCGACGACCGGGGGCGCGGCGAAACCGCGGATCACCGGACCCGGCCTTACCGGGGGCGGCTTCTACAACAAGCACGGCGGCTGCTCCTGATCGCACCGAAGGAGCAACCTTCGAGGGCGAACTCAATGTCGTCGTAGCCGACGATCGCAAGATCACCGGACACCGTCTTCTGCCGGCGGGTGGTGTCCTGCAGCAGACGAAGCCCCGCAGCCGCGCGGGTTCTTCAATCCCGAACAGATCGGTCTAGTGGGCGCCGCGCGGGCTGGCGTGGATGGTGGCCGCGGTGAGTCGGCGGACTTGAGCCAGCAGGTGTGCCTCGGCGTGGTGGGCGAGGTCGTGGGCTTGAGCGAGGGTGAGGTCGTGGGCGACTGTGACGTCGACTTCGGCGCGCAGGGTGTGCCCGATCCAGCGGATGCGCAGATCCCGGACGCCCTCGATTCCCTCGACCCTGGTGACAGCAGCGGTTGCCTGGTCGACAAGGTGCGGGTCGACTGCGTCCAATAGGCGAGCGCCGACTTGGCGGACTGCGGAGCGTAGGACGCCGAGGATCGCGACCGTGATAACGAGGCCAATGATGGGGTCGGCCTGTCGCCAGCCGGCCGCGACACCGGCAGCGCCCAACAGCACGGCCAGGCTGGTGAAGCCGTCGGTGCGGGCGTGCAGGCCGTCGGCGACGAGGGCGGCAGAGCCGATGCGCCGACCGATACGGATGCGGTAGCGGGCGACGAGTTCGTTGCCGGCGAAACCGACGACAGCTGCGCCGGCCACGAACCACAGGTGGGTGACCGGGCGGGGGTGGATGAGCCTGTCGATAGCTTCGTAGGCCGCGAGCACTGAGGACAGCGTGATCATGGCGATGACGAACAGGCCGCCGAGGTCTTCAGCGCGACCGTAGCCGTAGGTGTAGCGCTTGGTCGGCGGGCGGCGGGCCAGGCGGAACGCGATCAGCAACGGGACCGCGGTCAAGGCGTCCGCGACGTTGTGCAGCGTGTCCCCGAGTAGCGCGACCGATCCAGACATGACCACCACGACGGCCTGGAAGGCTGCGGTCGCGCCGAGGCCGGCCAGGCTGAACAGCAGGGCACGGCGGCCGTCGGCGTCGGCTTCCAGAGCCTCGTCCACCTGATCGGTGGAGTCGTGGGAATGGCCACCGAACATCTCCGACGCGGCATGCACGATCCGAGCCCGCAGTGATGACGCGTGCTCGTGCTCGTGGCCTGCGTCGTGGTCGTGACCATGGTGCTCAAGGTGATCTGATTCGGTGTGGCTCATGACGGGACGAGATCCCTCACCTGCGGAAGTGGACACGGTCAGCCTATCAAGACCTTCATATATGCGAAGAACTTGTAATAGCGGATAGGATCGGGCTATGGCTGTAGCGCGTTCTGGCTCGACCGGCCGGCCTAAGGCGCAACCGGTCGCGCACCCGGATGTGCCGACCAGTGAGCAGGTAGCTGCGGCGGTGACCTCGTTTGCGTTGCTGGCTGATCCAACCCGGGTGCGGATGCTGTGGGCGTTGCGCGAGGCCGAATTGGATGTGGCAAGCCTGGCCGCAATGGCTGGCTGCCGACCGACGGTCGCCAGCCAACATCTGTCCAAGTTACGGTTTGCCGGACTCGTCGACGGGCAGCGGCACGGGCAGCGCGTGATCTACCGGCTACGCGGGGCCCACGTGCGGGCGTTGTTGTCCGAAGCGCTGTTTCAGGCCGATCACCACGTCAGCGGTGTCCCGGTGCACGACTGACTCAGGCCGGCATCGGTCCGTACACACGCTCTCAGCGGCCGAGCGACGGGGCACCGGTTTGAGTCGCCGATCCCACGTGGCGGTCCCTCCACCGGCGCGGGAGGGATGCGCCAGCCGAAGGGACCACGACCAGCATGCGCCGCGCGGGGAGACCGCACAATATGAGTTGAGAATGCAAAGCCGACGGGCAGAAGCAGGTTCATCGCTGTACATGGAGACACGGGCAATTTCGACGCGAGCGGAGAGCGGTGCAGGTGTATGGGCGATCAACAGCGAAGACCGAGCGGTGGCAGAAGTATTGGGACAAGCACTCGAAGAGCTACGACCGCGAGATGGGCTCCTTCGATCGCAAACTGGTGGGCCGTCGGAAGCGGTCGGGTTGAGCAAGCGCCGACATCGAGCTCGGTGCCCGTGAACGGTCGCTCTCGCAGCCTGGTCCGGGTTCGGCGTCTTATGCCTCTACGCCGCAACCGTTCTGACGATCGGATTCCTCTTGATCACTCACCGCGACGCTAACCCCACCGACCAAACAGGACCGAGAACCTACATGGCCGACTCGCCTGCGTACCCGTACACCGGTCACACCCAGCCGACCGGACCGGAGGACCGGTACGCATCCCGGCCTGGGTGGTCGCAACCACCCGGGATCCAAGCATCCTCCTCGCGGAACAAACCCAAAGAAGGAATGCCATGCTGACCGCCGAAGCCCAGGTCGAAACAACCCGCTCGAGCCGCTACCTCGTCCAACTCTGCAGTCACGCCGCCAAAATCGGCGGCACCCACGGCCATCGACCCCGCGCCCACGGCGGCGGGGACGCGGACGCATTCCGCGACGTGCAGGTAACCGCCGAGTGGTCCGAAACGCATGGCACCGTGACCTTCACTCCTTGGGGCCGATGCACGATTCAAGCCACCCCGGACGCGTTGACGCTTCACGTCGAAGCCGCCGACGAGCAAGACGTGCGACGGATCCAGGAAGTCATCACGAGGGATCTTGACAGAATTGGACGGCGCGACCATCTCACGGTGAACTGGCAGCGGCCCGAAACGCCCAACGTTCAGCCCAGCAACGGGCCCGAAGCAACGAGTGAATAGCCGCAGCACGAGGGCCGGGGCTTGACCGGCACCGGTGACACGGCCTACGAAACAGCGGCGACGAGCGAATTCGAGATAGCGGCCGATGATCGACGTTTGCGTCGTCCGCGACGGTCTTCGCCGCAGCGGTCTCAGTCAGTCATCTCGTGGTGTCGTCCGGGCTGGCAAAATGGTGGTCGTGAACACGACGCAGCTGGAGAAGGTCCGCACCGGTCAAGGCTTCTTCGCGGCCCTTGATCAGAGTGGCGGCAGCACGCCGAAGGCGTTGGCCGAGTACGGCATTGCCGCGAGCCGCTACAGTTCCGAGGAGGACATGTTTGACCTCGTCCACGCGATGCGCACGCGCATCGTCACCAGCCCTGCCTTTGCGGGTTCACGCATCCTGGCGGCGATTCTGTTTGAGCAGACCATGGAACGGGACATGCAGGGCGTCCCTACGGGGCAGTACCTCTGGGACGAGAAGCAGGTCGTCCCGTTCCTGAAGGTCGACAAGGGACTTGCCGACGAGCAGCGCAGCGTGCAGCTCATGAAGCCAATCGGCAGCCTCGACGAGCTGCTCGAGCGGGCGAATCGGCACCAAATCTTCGGTACCAAGATGCGGTCGGTGATCAAAGACGCCGACAAGGACGGGGTGACGGCAATTGTCGATCAGCAGTTCGAGTACGGCGCGCGAATCTCGGCGGCTGGGCTCGTTCCCATCCTCGAGCCTGAGGTCAGTATTGACAGCCCGCACAAGGACGAGGCGGAGTCGCTGCTGCGGGACGAATTGCAGACGCACATCGAGACGCTGCCCGACGACGCAAGCATCATGTTGAAGCTGACGATTCCGACACAGCCGGGCTTGTACGCAAATCTCGCCGCCGACCGGCGCGTGCTGCGGGTGGTTGCGCTATCTGGCGGCTACAGCCGCGATGAAGCGTGCAGGCTCCTTGCCAAGGATTCGAGCATGATCGCTAGCTTCTCCCGCGCGTTGCTCGAGGGGCTGACTGACGAGCAGACCGACGAACAGTTCAACGCGCAGCTCGATGCGTCGATTGCGCAGATCTTCGAAGCCTCGGTGAACAGGTCGCCCGCCAGCTGAGCCGAGGACCTATCCCCAGAGAACACGTCTCCCGAGTCGACATGTCTCCCGAGTCGAGCGGGACCGTCCATCGATGGGGCCCGACCGTAAGCTGATCTTTGCGTGGATCGCGCAATCGGACTGTATGTACGCCGGGCGAGCGCGTGACCGGCGAAATGGCGTTCCGGTGGGGACCGTCGGTCGCAGCCCGCACATCGCGTCCCCTCGACAGGCAGATTGGTCTGTAGGTGCGCGGCCATAAGCGATTCTCACCCGTGGGACCCGGTCAGCAGTCTCGCTGACGGCGATGACCCTCAGCTCCCGTAGGCGTCTCGTCGATGATCGATATCAAGTACGTAGACCACCCGTTCCGCGTCCCCTATGCGATACCGGATCCGGTACTCGCCCCGCCGGGCACGCCACTGACCCGCGAGCGTCGGACGCAGTGCTGCGCCGGCACGGTGTGCATTGTCGGCGAGCGGCCCGAACAACAACTCGACGCAGGCCGCGGCTACCGCCTCGGGCAGGTGCTCGGCCAGTTCCCGAGCGGCGGTCCGGGTCACGACGACCCGGAAGCTCACTCAGCCTCCGCCGATTTCGGCAGGAGCGCCCGAACCGCATCCTCGTCGAGGACGTATCCGTGCTCGATGTCCCGTTCGCCGCTTCGGACCCGTGTCTGTGCCTCCCGGTCACTGAGCAGCCGAGCGCACACCAACTAAGCCCGCGAGCGGGCGTCCCGCCCCCGCCGCCAAGACGGCCACCAACCGAAGCTGATGACCGTCTGGCGTCAGAAGTATCCGATCAACTCGAGGCGAGTTCCAGCCACGCGAAGTCTCCGGTGATGCGTGTTTGGCTCGTCATGGTGGTGTTGGCTTTGACCCACTCGGTGAGCGCGGCATCCGCCGCCTTGGCGTGCTCTTCGGACTCCCACTGGCTGATCGACACAACCTTGTCGTCTTCGAAGATGACCCCGTACGAGATGTATCCGGGTGTGCTAGTCACGATGGGAATGACCCCAGCGCGAGCCTTGGCCTCCAGCTCGGCCTTGTCGTCCTGGTGTGTGTAGACAACCACTCGTGCGTACATGCGGAGACCCCTATCCCCCGGACTGACGTCACGGTCGACCGGCTGGCTCCCCGTGTCAGTGCGCGGAATATAGCGCTGATAGGCACTGCGGGATAGAGGCGAGCGTCCCGGCGCGCCATGCCGCAGTCGCGCTACCGCGACCATGCCGCTGATGTCGCACGGGTAGCCGTCGATCTCGCGCACGTCTGCTCGCACGGCGCGCAGACCAGGCCCTATGTGCCCGCAACTGCGTCGCGCGATGATGATCGAACGATGCCCATCATAGCGATGAGCGCCGCAGGCGTGGCTGTGCTTCAGCCGCCAACTCTGCGTTGCTGCGAGATGATGGCGGCAGCGTGTACGCGCCACTGGCGCCGGTGCGTTGACTGCCCGGTGCAGCCCACTCGGCCCACTAGTTCAGCGTGGCGGAATTCGGCAGTCAGCATTTTCACGTGCACAGCTGCCCGAGCCCATACGAGCCCTCGGATGGACGTCGTCGACGAACATTCTGGCGGTCTGGAGCAGTCGACGTGACACGCTGCGTGACCGGGATACACGTCGGGTCCGCGCGGCTTTGGGCCGCGGTTCAGAAGGCGCGCGCACGACGGAGGTCGGCGGGTCGCCCATCTGGGTCGAGGAGGGCCCGGTACAACGGCGTCGCCCACGCACGCGTGACCCGAGACAGCTGCGGCGTGGCGTAGGGGCGAAGCCGGCCGGGCGGTCGCGGACCGTTTCGCCCCTCGTCGCGCCAGTGCTGCAGGTTTGCGGCGCTGTTAGCGAAAGCCTGGAAGGTGGTGATCGGGTCGAGCAGGTCCGTGTCCTCACCGGACGCCCGGTCGAGATGTTCGCGGGCCAGCTGGAGCCGCAATTCGCGGGCGAACTTCCGAGCGCCGTCGTCGAATCGATCGACGACGCGGGGTTCACGCTCGTCCGGTTCATCGTCCACGACGGCGCAGGACAGTTCTGAATCGTGCGTCCAGGATCGCCGGTTCACGTTGTCCGAGCCGGCCGAGGCCCACACGTCGTCGACGACGCACACCTTCGCATGGACATAGACCGGGGTCCCCGCATGGTTCTCGACTCCGTATACCGCGACTCGCTCTCCACCTGCCGCGTAGATCTCCGCCAGAGCCTGCTGGCGCCCGACGAGGTTGAGTGGAAGGGACAGCCGGCCGTCCTGGTCGGGGTGGTGTGGGATGACGGCGATCAGGTGCAGGTCTGGATCAGCGGTCAGCGCCTTCGCGAAGCAGTCAACGACTTCGCTCGACCACAGGTACTGGTCCTCGACGTAGATCAGGCTGTGTGCCCGGGCGATGACCTTGTTGTAGGCGCGGGCCACGCTGCGTTCGCCGTCCGGAGCGAACGGGTACCCGCGGCGACGGTTGGGATAGGTGCGTAGCACCTGCACGAACTGCGTCCCGCGCGGCGCCGGGTAGGGCGACTGAGCGGGGAGAGGACCGGCGGTGTGATCATCGCGCCTGACGAATTCGCTGATCGTGTCGATCGGGTTGCGGGTCAAGGGCTGCGGATCGTCCCATCGTTCCCGGAAGACCGTTTCGAAGTCAGCGACGGCGGGGCCGCGCACGGCGAGCTGAACGTCGTGCCATGGCGGTCGCGCGCCGTAGATCTTGGCTATCGGTTGCGGCTGCGGATCTCCGTGATGCTCTGGGCCATCGCGCCGGCTGTGGCACAAGTCGATGCCGCCGACGAACGCAACGTCCAGGTCTGCTCGGCCAGGGTGTCGCAACACGACGAACTTCTGGTGATGCGAACCTCCGGGGCGTACCCGCATGTCCAGCAGGCATTCCCCGCCGGCGGCCTCGATCTCCTCACCGAGATGCCGGTTCTGCTGCTCGCTGAAGGCGAGGCGGTCCAGATGCGAGCGCCAGATCAAGCCCTTGACCACGACGCCCCTGCTCGCCGCCTCGCACAACACCCGCGAGATTTCGCTACCCGGACCGTCCAGGAGTTGGTCAGGATCACCGCGCCAGTCCGTGAACAGCAACAGATCACCGGATTGCATCAGCCGCACGCAGCGCAGCAGCTCTGGGAAGTAGGCACCGCCGTGGACCAGCGGCTTGACGTCGTTGCCGGCAGACCAGGCGAGTCCGTCACCGTGACGGCGGTCCAATTGCGTCGCGGGATTGCCGCGTTCTGACGCGCTCAGAAACCACTCTGCGACACCCACGCACCCATCTAACCGCCGCGACCGATCCGGGCGAAGCCGCACAACCGGTTCTTCGGCGGCTACGCCGGCGTTGCGGGCTGCTGGCCTCCCATTGCTTCTTGCGAGAAGCTGATCAAGACGCCGGGCGCAGCTGACTCGCCCAGTTCGTCGCCGCAAGCCGTTCCCCTTGCGGTGATCAGCTCGGCATTGGAACAGCCGCCAGACCGATCAGGTATCGAGAAGCGCCGGTGACCGAGCCGCAACTAGCGTGACCGTCAGTTTCATGGACATCAAGCGGTCGCCGATGTGAGCGCCGTACCCCTGAGGAGACGAAGATGAGTGTCACGATCCGCAGCCTGGTGATCCCGGTGTCTGACTTGGACGCCGCCAAGGCCGTCTACACTGCGCTGTTCGGCGCGCCGCACACCGACCAGCCCTACTATGTCGGGTACAACGTCGGCGGCTTTGAGGTCGGCCTGAATCCAGGCGACATGGTCGGCGGACCGTTGGCCTTCGCTGACGTCGAGGATCTCGACGCGACCCGCGCAACCCTGCTGGCGGCTGGTGCGACCGAGCGCAGCGCTCCGCGTGAAGTCGCCGTCGAGGCGCGGGTGTGCGTGCTCGCTGACGCCGACGGCAACCCGATCGGCCTGCGCGGCCGGTAGCCGTCCGCGTGGCCGGGCCGCCGCTGAACGCTTGGACCTTCCGTTCGGGACGGTGCCGGTGCCGGTGCACACGGTGTTCGTCGACTCTGCGGGTCGAGCGCGCGAGGAGGGGCAATGATTCTGATCGTCGGCGCGACGGGTGATCTGGTTCGGCGGGTGGTTCGCCGATTGCGGGAACGGGACGAATCGGTTCGCGCGCTGGTGCGAGCCAAGACCGACGCAGGCCAACTCCAGCTGCAGGGAGTCGACGTCGTTGGAGGCGACCTGACAAACCCGGCCAGCTTGCCAGACGCATGCGAGGGTGTGACGACGGTCGTCCTGACCGCCACCGCGAACGCACGTCGTCTCGCCGGGGGGCGCGTCTCGATCTATGACGTCGATCAGGTCGGTGGCCTCGCGCTCGTCAACGCAGCCGAGTCGGCCGGGGTGAAGCGAACCCGACCCGCCCAGCGAGCAGATCGGTCGGCATCCAAACCGCAGCGGAAAAGCTTGCGTCGAGCAGGGTTCAGACGGGTCAGTTGCGGATCCCATCCGGGCACCTGCCCGGACATAGGTCGGACCACGGGACAAGGCTGATCATCGGGCAATTCGCCCGCTCCTAAGCGTGACGGCGTACGCGAACGGTTCAGGTTGCGGGAAGGCCGGCCTGAAGTCAGCTGGATGGCTGAGTTCGTAGTCGTTGCTATTGGGCTTCCGGCCGACTGCCAGGATGAACAGGTGCGAATCGATCCCGACCCAGATGGCGCTGAGTTCAGCATGCTCTCGCACTATCTCGACTACCAGCGCGAGACGATGCTGTCGAAGACCGACGGCCTGACTCGTGAGCAGCTGGTAGAAAAGCACCCTCCTTCAGAACTCACACTCGCTGGCCTGCTCTATCACCTGTCCCTGGTGGAGGAGGACTGGATGGAGGTGCGCTTCGCCGGCCTGCCTGATCGCGAGCCGTGGGCCATCGTCGACTGGAATGCCGATCCGGACTGGGAGTTTCGCACAGCGGCTCATCTCAAGCCGGACCAGTTGCGGTCTCGCTATCGAGAAGCCTGCGACCGGAGCCGGCAGGTCTTGTCTAACGCGGCAAGCTTGGATCAGCTATCAGTCAAGGCTCTACGCGACGGACGGCACTTCTCGCTGCGGTGGGTGCTGCTGCACCTCGTCGAGGAGACCGCCCGCCACGCCGGTCATGCAGACTTCCTCCGCGAAGCGATCGACGGCGCAGTCGGTGAGTAGCAAACCGGAACGCGAGAATCGCCGATAGAGGATCCTTCTTGCGGAACGTCGAAGATCATCCGTTGAAGCGCGTTCTCGCGACTGCGGGCGTGCCGTAGCCGGTTCGTCACCGGGCACCCTCACACCCTCGTCGGTGTCGCCCGAAGAGCCGAATTGAGTGCGGACACGTTTGGCGCAGCACTGAACGTTGCTCAGCCGGGTTGGATGCCGCCTTCGGCACCGACCCGATTGCGGCATCTTCGCATGTTCTCGATTCCCGTCAGGGCACGATGAGCTGGCCGTCGGCAACCAGCAGGCCGGTGCCCGCGAGAAGGTTCACGCGGCCGTCCAATGAACCGCTGCCGAGGGCGCCCGAATACCGCCCGGTCCCGCCGGCCACCGTCCACGTGCCGGTCAGTGGCCGCCATGTAGGACTGCCCGCTCCTGCGGCAACGCGGACAACGCTTCTGTCAACAGTGCGACCAGCGCCTCGTGCTGCACGTCGGCCGATGACCACACCTCCTCATCCGAGCCGTCCAGCGCTCGGGCTGCGAGCCCCGCCTTGCTGTCGATCAGCTCAGCGATCCTGCTGTCGATGGTCTGCGCGGCGATGATGCGCCACGCGGTGACGGGCTCGGTCTGACCGATCCGGTGGCTGCGATCGATGGCCTGTGTCTGCTCCGCGTCGGTCCAGGACAGCTCGGCCAGCACGATGTTGGAGGCGACCTGCAGATTGAGACCGACGCCGGCCGCCCTCAAGGAGCAGACCGCGATGGCGACATCCGGATCGTTCACGAAGGCGTCGATGTGCTTCTGCCGCGACGCCGGCGTCTGGTCGCCGCGGATCGAGGAGAAGCGCGTCCCCTGCCTGGCGAAAGCCTCCTCTGCGAAGTCCATGACGTCGACGTGCTTGGCGAAGAAGACGACTTTGCCCGCGCTCCGCGCGAGCTGTGTCGCGTAGTCAGCGGCGAGACCGGCCTTCGCCTGGCCGATGCGTCGCATCATGCTGAACACGTTTTCGCCGGCCGTCGTCGTGCTCGTGTCCTTCTGCTCCCACCTGGCCACCTTGCGCACGAGGTCGTGGTCGATGCCCTCTCCGACACCGGAGCGACGGTTCGCCAGTGCGGTCTCGTACCGCGACACCAGCCGGCGTGTGAGGTCGCGCTCCGCCGCCCGGATCGAACGGCCCGCCTTCTCGTCGAGCTCGACGGGCAGGTCGGCGGTGCGGCGGGCGGGGATGTCAGCAGCCACATCGACCTTGCGGCGACGAACGATGCCGAGGTCGATCACGCACGTGCGAGCGGCGGAGTAGAACCTCGGGTCCGCGGGGGTCAGGCCGGTCTGCTCGAGGGAGTCCATCAGCTCGGCGAGCGGCTCGCTCTCGTCGATCCAGCCGAGGAACTGCCAGATGGCTCGGAAGTCCTCGATGTCGTTGATAAGCGGGGTGCCGGTGAGGGCCATTAGCAAGGGGCGCGCGGTGCGGGACCGGATGCGCTGGGAGAGGTCCAGGACGTGCTGCGAGCGTTGGGAGGTCTTGTTCTTGATGAAGTGCGCCTCGTCGACGACCATGCCGCGGAAGCCGAAATCGCCGAACCACCCCACGTGGCGGTCGAGCACCTCGTAGTTCACCACGACGATGTCGGCGAAGCCGTCGACCGTGTCACCGTCGCCGTGGACCACGGTGGCCGAGCGGTTCGGTGTCCACAGGCCAGCCTCGCGTGCCCAGTTGGTTTTTAAGACACTTGGTACGACCACCAGCAGCGGGTAGGCGTTCGCCGCCTCCGCGGCGAGCAGCGCCTGAGCCGTCTTGCCCAGGCCCGGCTCGTCGGCCAGCAGGAAGGTCCTGTGGCCGGCCGCGGCAGCGGCGACCAACCGCGCCTGGTGGGGCATCAGCTCCCGGTTCCCCGGCACGCGCGGGAGGGCCGGTGTCGGCAGGGCCATGCACGCCGGAGCTCCGCCCCCAGCACGTTCGAACGAGCTGAGGAGCGGGTTGAGCAGCTCCCAACCGGCCAGCCGGCGCGGACCGACCGTGCTCGGCCGGGCGGACGAGAAGTCCGGGGCGAGGAACGGGTTGGCCAGCTGCCGCGAGACGACCGACTGGGGCACGACCCGACGCTCGGTGCTGGCAGAAGCGGGCGCGGGCTCCGTCGGCGCGGTCTCCTCGGGGGCCGGCTCGATACCCACCGTCCTCAGCATGTCCCGCTTGAGCGACCTGGCCGCGTCGGAGACGACGGCATCCTCCGCGAGGAGCGCGAGGAGCGCGGGGTCACGTACCGCCGTCTTCGCGAGGATCGTCGCGATCCCGTCCAGGCGCTTCAGTTGCTCGGCCCGGTGGGTCTGGCTGCCGGTCTGCTCGCGCCGCACTCGGGCGTGCTCCTCGCGTAGAAGCAGTGCGACGACCTGGAACCTCGTGCGCGCTGCGGGTGTCACGCGGCGACGCTCGACAGCTGCTTCCACCTCACGCACGGCGCGGGCGAGCACCGAGATGACGTCCTCAGGGACGCGTCGCTGCTGCCGCGAAGCGGTACGGCGAGCGCCCGTCTGACGCCGGCCTGGTCGAGCCACACACTCCTCCTCCGAACGCTCGGCACGTAGCCGGGCAAGAACGCCGCACAAGTACCCCGGGCGACGATGGATGGTCATCAGGCGATGCCCGGGTCGGCTGCTCCAAGACGCCGCCGACCCCACCGACCTACGGCGAGACCGACACCGCGAGGCCGGGACGGGCGGCCCGCAACGGGCACCCTGAGCCGCCAATCGATGAGCGGATCGACGACGGCTAACAGGAGGTCGTCGCAAACCGACCGGCGTCCCACCTTGCGGAGGCGGTACAGATCCATGCTAGCCCCGCTCTGTCCCCACCGTGCTGCAATGCGAACGGCGTTGCGCTCCCGCCCGATCCGCGTTCGGCCAGCGGTTCCTCCACGTCGCGGTCGGACAGGCCATCGCGCAGGTACCAGCGCACCGCCACCGCGATCACCTCCCGCGGGAACCGGTAACCGGCCGGTGCAGACGGGTCAGACCCGGCGCGGCGGCTCCCGGCAGGAGCGCAAGTTCGTCACGGTGGTGTTCTGCGATCTTGTCGGCTTCACTGGCCGGGCCGAGGTCATGGACCCCGAGGACGTCCGCTCCCTGCTGTCCTCCTAATCACCGCCGGCTGCGTGCCGAGCTGGAACGCCATGGCGCGACGGTCGAGAAGTTCATCGGTGACGCGGTCGTTGCGGTATTCGGCGCCCCCGCCGTGCACGAAGACGACGCAGAGCGCGCAGTGCGCGCGGCGATCGCGATCCGCGACTGGTCGCGCGAGCAGACCGACATCGAGGTTCGCGTGGCAGTAAACACCGGTGAAGCGCTCGTATCCCTCGACGTCGACGCATTGTCCGGTGAGGGAATGGTGGCCGACGATGTGATCAACGCCGCGGCACGAATTCAGACCGTCGCTCCCGTCAACGGCATCCTGGTGGGCGAGCAGACCTACCGGGCCACTCACGACGCGATCGCCTACGCCGACTTCGAACCGTTAGCGGCGCGCGGCAAGGCGAACCCCGTGGCCGTCTGGGACATGGTGTCGGCGCGCAGCCGGGTCCGGGCCGGCGCAGCATCGCAGCCACGCAGCTCGTTCGTCGGCCGGGAGCGGGAACTTGACTTGCTGGGCGACGCCTTCGCCCGGATGCGTGACGACCTCGAACCCCAGCTCGTCACCTTGATCGCGGTGCCTGGCACTGGCAAGTCGCGACTGGTATACGAGCTCTCCCGGATCGTGGATGCCGATCCGCAGTTGGTGTGCTGGCGGCAGGGTCAATGCCTGCCGTACGGCGACGGAGTCAGCTTCTGGGCACTGGCTGAGATCGTCAAGTCGGAAACCGGCATCCTCGAGAGCGATCCGCACGAGGTAGCCGCGGCGAAGCTGACCGACTCGGTGCGGGGCCTGCTGCCACCCGAGGACGCGGATTGGGTCGAACGCGACCTTCGGCCACTCGTCGGCCTGGCCGAAGGCGCAAGCCGCGACAGCGCGCGCGTCGACGCCGCCTTCCCGGCGTGGCAACGCTTCCTCGAGGCGCTCGCCGAGCGCGGCCCGTGCGTGCTGGTCGTCGAGGACCTCCATTGGGCCGACGAGGGACTGTTGAACTTTCTGGACGACTTCGCGGCCGGGTGCGCGGGTCTGCCGCTACTACTGGTGACCACCGCCCGTCCGGAGCTGCTGGTTCGCCGGCCCCAATGGGGCGGCGGCAAGACCAACGCGACGACTCTGTCGATCCCACCGCTGTCCGAGCAGGACACCGCCCGCATCGTGCACGCACTGCTCGCCAAGCCCGCTCT
Organism: Actinomycetota bacterium; assembly: GCA_030948475.1. Lineage (GTDB taxonomy): Bacteria > Actinomycetota > Actinomycetes > Mycobacteriales > Jatrophihabitantaceae > JALZAI01. The sequence continues at coordinate 4,306 of JALZAI010000277.1, read as the reverse complement.
GTCGGCCACGCAGCAGCGTCAGCTGCTCGACCGCGCCGGTGGGAACCCGCTTTACGCCGAAGAGTTCACCCGCATGCTGGCAATGCCGATCTCACGATGCCCGAGACCGTCCAAGGCATCATCGCCGCCAGGCTCGACAGCCTGGAACCCGCGCACAAGCGGCTGCTCCAAGACGCGTCCGTCGTCGGGGCGTCCTTTTGGCTGGGGGCGGTGGCGACAGTGGGTTCGGCCGCGCGATCCGAGGTCGACAGCGCCCTGCGCCAACTCGAGCAGCGCGAGTTCATTCGCAAGGAGCGGCGATCGAGCGTCGAGTGCGAGATCGAGTACGCATTCCGGCACGTGCTGGTCCGCGACGCCGCCTATGCGCAAATGCCGCGGGCCGAGCGCGGCGAGCGACATCGAGTCACCGCGGAATGGATCGGGTCGCTCGGCCGCTCTGACGACCACGCGGAGCTCGTCGCTCATCACTACCTCGAGGCGATCCGGTACGCGACGGCAGCAGGGTGCGACGTCACGCACCTCGCGGACCCGGCCCGTCGTGCGTTTCGGGAGGCGGGCGAGCGGGCATTGCGGCTTGCCTCCTACCCGCAGGCCATCCGTTATCTGGGCGCGGCGCTCGAACTGACCCGCGACGGCGACGACGAGCGCCCGGCGCTCATGTACCGGTATGGATCAGCGCGCCTCGCGGCGGACAGCACCGGTGAGGAAATCCCGTCCGAGGCGGTGCGGCTACTGCGTGCGTCCGGTCAGCCGGAGTTGGCGGCCCGGGCCGCGCTGCTCCTGGCCCGCTACTCCTGGAACCGGGCCGACACGGACGCGTTCAACGGGTGGTTGCGCGCCATCGACGAACTCACTGCAGACATCCCGGACTCGGTCGTCGTACTAGAGAGCCTGGTGGCACGCAGTGGTTTCAACATGGTCAGCGGGAATTACGAGCGCGCCATCGCGGCCGCCACGGATGCGATCGAGCGCATCAAGGGGCTGGACCGACCCGATCTCCATGGCCGGGCACTCGATGTTCGCGGCACCAGTCGCTGCGCACTGGGTGACGCCGGTGGCTTGCCTCGGGTCAAACGAGGGTCAACAACGCCCAATCCGAACTCAGCCGAACCGCTTCGGACTAACGGAGGATGCGTGGTCCGGCGTTCGTCATACAGACACGATCTCGATGAGATGTTCGATCCCAACCAGATCGCCAGCGTTGCGCGTGTAGAGGCGAGCGGAATGAGCGTGAGCGGTGGCTGCGATGAGCAGGTCCATGACTCGCACTCTCGGCTGCCGCCCGGCCGCGGCGACCGCGGCGGCGAGACGCCCGTAACTGGTGGCGACAGCATCGTCGACGGGCAACGCCGAGAATCGGCGCTGGAACTCCGAGAGTCGACGTAGCCGCTCGGCCCGGGTTGCCGGGTCCGACGTGACGAGCACCCCGAAATGCAGCTCGGCGAGGGCGGCGGCGCTGATCGCCAAGTCGCCTTCGAGGGGCGAGACGTCCGAAGCGATCAGAACGCTGGTGTCGAGGATTGCCTTCATGCGCCGCGATCCCACGGGTTTGCCACCGACTGATCGATGAGGTCACGATCCTGGTTCCATGCTGGGTCGCCCGGCCCGGCGAACGCGTCGGCAACGTCTTCCCAGCGCCGCCAGATCTTCGGCGTCGCGGGGACTAGCCGCGCCGCCAGGCGACCCGACACGGTGATGTCGATTTGCTCGCCATTCTCTACGCGACGCACGAGTTCAGAGGCATCCTGCCGCAGTTCCCGCAGCCCGACGGTGTCCATGAGCGTCATGGTAGCAGCTGTGCTACAAGCCGTATATATATGGAGCTCTGCCCGGGGGACCGTCAGACGGACCAGGCACCTATCCGTGTGATCTGCGCGGGTTGCTGCGGATCGCGCGTCAGTGAGGATGCGATCACTGATGGCTATGGACCGCGACAGGATTTGGTACCGAGACTGCCGCAACGACGGCGCCCCGAGATCGGTCCCGCGCCGCTGACTCGGACGGACAGACACGCAGATGTTCAGCTGGTGCTCGATGTGCTCGGGGCGTTTCGTCGGCACGGCGCGCCGGCCGCGGGTTGTGGTTGTCGCGCGGTAGCGGCCTCGGTAGCCAGCAGGTCGGTCGTGCCGACGGGTCGTGCAGACCGTTCGGTCACGGATGCCATGAGTCGCCATGAGCCCGATCTAGGAATGACGAATTCGGACGAGCTATAGCGATGTTCTGTGCTTGCCATTGGTACCCGATGTGTGCGCTGGTGAGCTGCGAGCGGCCGGGCGCCAGGGTACGCCGGTAGGTTCCGACCGTGGGCTTCGTGCGGGCACTTGGGCTCGAGATCGCGTATGACCGGGTGGGTGCGGGTCCGCCGCTGGTGTTCGCACATGGCGGTGCAGAGGACGGCCGGGTGTGGCGGCCGCAGCTTGCCGCGCTTGCCGACGAGTTCACGGTCGTCGCATGGGACGAGCCGGGGGCGGGGCGGTCATCAGATGTGCCTGCGGGTTTCGGTCTCGCCGACTACGCGAGCTGCCTCGCCGCGCTGATCGAGTCGCTCGAACTTGGGCCGGTGTACGTCGCAGGTCTGTCCTGGGGCGGGACCGTCGTGCTCGAGCTCTACCGCCACCGACCGGACTTGGTTACGGCGCTAATCCTCATCGACACATACGCCGGCTGGAAGGGCTCGCTGCCCCATGACGAGGTGTGGGCGCGGGTTGCAGGTCTGCGCGAGATGCTCGCCGCGCCGCCCACGTTGTTCGATCCCACCCTTCCTGGGCTGTTCGCGGGGGCGCCGCCGGGAGAGTTCGTCCCGCTGCTAGAGGAGCTGGCCGCGGGGGTGCGCCCGAAGAGCCTGCAGACCGCATTGCTCGTAATGGCCGAGACCGACCAGCGCGACCTGCTGCCCGAGATCGCGGTGCCGGTGCTGCTGATCTGGGGCGAGCAGGATGTGAGGTCGCCGCTCACCGTGGCGCGCCAGTTCGAGGAGGCGATTCCCGACGCCGAACTCGTCGTGATCCCAGCCTGCGGCCACGTCAGCAACCTCGAGCAGCCGACGGCCGTCAATGCGGCGGTACGGGCGTTCTGCCGCGCCCATCCCCGCGCTCGATCATGACAGGCCCAAGCAGGAGCGGGATGCCGTCGACCAGGCCGGCGTCGTGCAGGGTGGCATTCTCAGCCGGTCACCACGGGCCGGCCGCCTGCTCGTACCCGGAGCAGTCCGAACATTCGCACAGAACGACGGCAGCGCCGCGCCAGGTCCTACCGCATCGCCGATAGCGAATCGGCGATCTGCGCGGGTCTGTACAAGCAGCCGCCGCAGCGACTCGCTCCGTGCGATCTCGGTGACGGTGACGCTGACGCGTGCCGACTCTGAGCGTGACGCCGAGACCACTAGCCTGATCAACGGATTGCGGGCGCCGTCGTGCAGTAGTGATACGAATTCGAACCGCTCGCCCCATCAAGGTTTCGCACAGCTACGGACACACGGCTGAAATCCCTTGTTTCAGGGGCTTTTGGCCAGAAGAGCCGTAGCAAACTCGGGGTCAAATGGGGGTCAAGAGCGGGGTTGGTTGCCAAGCAGCGCTGGAGGGCCCGGAAACACTGGGCCATATGTGGAGCTGAGGGGATTCGAACCCCTGACCCCCTCGATGCGAACGAGGTGCGCTACCGGACTGCGCCACAGCCCCGAACCGGTCCGCGCCGACGGGCCCGAGCCGACGATCAGGATAGCAGGAGAGGTCCTGTGAACTAGGACGCTTGACGTTGCTGGGCGAGCTGCGAACCGTCCTCGCTATAGAGGCCGGTGAGATCGACAGTGTCCAGGTTGTGCAGCTCAATGTCGTCGTCGTCGATGCGCACGACCGACTCCGAGGTATCCGCGAGGTAGGCCTGATCCGCAGTAGCGCCGACGCCGCGCCCGCGTCGCTCCTGGGCGCGCTGCTGTCGGATCAGGCGGCGCTCGCGGTCGCGCATCGCTTGGCTGCGCAGGAACCACAGGTAGCCGACGAGGGCGAGCGTGAACCCGCCGCCGACCAGCCACCACGTTCCGCCGCGAAGCGCGCCGGCCGCAATGAAGGAAGCGGCGCCGATTCCGAGAATTGACAACGAGCGGCGACGGCGCTTCATCATGCTGGCGCGTGCCGCGGACATGTCCGAGCGGTCGGCGGGATACATCAGGGCCTCCTGGGCGGCTGGCACGGGGCGACGGGTCGAGAGGGCGGCTGCGGCAGCACTACGGGCGCCGGGCACGAACACCTCGGAGCGCGCGTCGTGACTCCGGGTGCGGCGGCCGAGCGCGCGCATCGAACGGCCGAAG
>JALZAI010000273.1 GCA_030948475.1 Actinomycetota bacterium | reverse complement strand
GCCAGACCAGAGGCGCCGTCGGCGACTGGAAGTCTGCCGGTCACGACGCCCAAGGGGTGCAGATCGCCGTCGTTCTGAACCTTGAACGCTGCGACCCCGCCAGTGCCCCTGAGCAGCAGGTACAGGTAGTGGTTGTCGGCGTTGAAGGCGAGGTCGACGGGCTGACTCAGCGTCCCGAGAAACGCAGCCTTGCCATCGATCACCTGGACTCGCCCATTGGGACGGAAGCGGTAGCTGGAAATGGTGCCGCTACCGAAGTTCGCGGTGAACGCGTAGCGCCCGTCCTTGGTGATGACGACCCAGCACGAGTCGGTCTGCCGGTTCGGGATCGACCCGCTTCTCACGGCGAGCGATCCGCTGGTCGAGACACGGTAGGAGGAGACGGCTGCTCTACCGGGTGTCGCGTCGAAGGACTCGGCGACGAGGAGCTGGTGATTACCGCGGAATGCCAGGCTGAACGGTCGAACGCCATGCGAGGCGTCCCGCTTCGGCATGGCGCTGGCCCGCCCATCGCTTGCGACCCGAAACGCATCAATGGCGCTGTGCGGCGAGAGCTCCAGGTTGGTCGTTTTCTCGGTGACCAGCAGGAGGCGGCCGTCGGGGCTGAACTGAATGGTGCCCGGGACCGCGACCGGCGAACTGAGTGCTCTGAAGGAGTTCGGAAGAGCCGTCAGCTTGCCGTCGGAGGCCACCCTGAACCCGCGGATGCCGTTGCCCGCGACGGACCCATCGAGGACGTAAAGCAGATTGCCCTCGATGGTCAGGCTGTTCGGCTCGTCGCCCGCGTACACCTTCTGCGTAAACGTGAGCTGCGTTCCGTGCACGGAGAACACGGTGATGTCGTCCGTGCCGGCGTTGACGGCATACAGGTGGCCATGGTCGCTGCTGAGCTGCAGCGGGCCCTGCGTGTCCAGGTCAGTACCGATCCCTCGCCCGCGTGTAGAGACGGCGCCGACGCGAGTCAACGCGCCGTTGGCGGCACGCCGATAGGTCACGATCTCGTTGCCCGTGCTGCGATTGGTCATCGCGAACGCGGCGCCTTCACCCCTGCCGAGGCCAGACGAGGCGCTTGCGGTCGCACCCGACACTTGGGCGACCCCGAACGATGCCACACCGGCAAGCGTGACCAGCGACAAGACGCCCACGGCGAGCCTGTTCATACGACGTACCATTTTCGCTCCCTTTGTTCCTGGTTGTTCGCTTCATTACCTACGAGTCATCTACTTGCGATAGATCGAATACCGCTAGCCGGTACGTGTTGAATGCGCAACGCAAGTCGTCGGAATTACCGTGACATGTGCGCATCACTGACCGGACAGCCTTGAGGAACCGTGATTTCCGGGATATCACCTGATAGAATGCCCGCTTTTGCGACGTCATCGCTCATCCAAAAGCCTCGTCAAGAACGGCCTTGGATTCGGGCTCGGCTGGTCACTCAACCGGATCAGACGCTACCTGCGGCGCAAGGTTTCGACCCTGGCGGATTGCTTACAAATCTGTGACTTCGGCTCGTAGCCATCGGCGTGAGCAGTAGCTCATGACTGGACATGTCCGGTGATCCACGATCAGGGATCGTCATGCGCGTCTTGGCCAACTTCGCCGATGCTCAAACGCCGCCCAGCCCGACACCCCAGCAGCTAGCGTGCGTGCCCAGTGCGCACTCGTGAGCATGGTGAAGCCGTCGTGGCCGCGTTCCTTCGTGAACACCCCGAGAGTAGGCCACAGCGCGTTGGCACGCCCAGAGGTGAACGCACAACTGTCCTGTCGCATCTGCTCGCCGGCCTCGGTGCGGGCGAGCACCGTCGCCGTCGTGGGCCCAAGCGGTCGACCGGATTCGGGCGTAGCTGCATGCCATGTGCCGGTGAGCCGACAGGGGTCGCAACCCGGGCCGCGGCTTGGTCGAGGTGCCCGGCATCGATGCACGCTGACGCGCTCTCCCCATTGGGTTGCCACCGCACGGTGGTGGCTGCTCACCGTCGCGGAGCCCGCACACGACCAGTGACGAAACCGCCACTCCCAACATCCGTACGGCAGTGCAACCGGGATCGCGGAGCCCAGTTCGGACGGAACGGATAACTCATGAAGGCTGTGAAAAGCCTGTCCACAGCGTTGGGCCTGGGAAGCGGTCTCGTCGTCGCTGCGCGCTGGCTGACGGCGTGCACCGGCAGCGGCGCGAGTAGCGCGAGCGGGAAGACGTCCCCGGCCGCGGCCAAGTCATCCGCAGGTCACGGGCCGAGCGATGCCCAGATCCAGCAGCGATCCGGCCGGCCGGTCACCTTCACCCCGCCCGGGGACAAGGTCCTGGACAAGAGGAGGGTCATCCTGCAGAGCGCGCTCGGCGTGGATCTCACGCACAACTCGGTGACGATGCCCTTGCACAAGGGCGAGTTCCACGGCAAGACGGTGTGGTACATCCTCACCGAGTCCTCGGACTTCGGCCTGGCGCACGACTTGAACGTCAACTCCTCACCCAAGCCGGCGAACATGGATATCGGTTGTCCGGTGTGCGTACAGGACGTGACCCTGACGGGTCCGGCCAAGAACGCGTTCGGCGAAGCGGTCCCACTTCCAGGGTGCGCCCGATTTCTCGCCCACCCGCAAGCTCGTCCCCGGCCCCACCTCGGTCGCTGCTTCCCGCCCGCCATGGCTGCGCCCGGTGCCGTTGCCAGCTCGCTGTACAGCCCGTTCATCGAGTGAAGGGCTCGGGCGTGGTCCACAACGCCCCGATCATCGCCATGGGTGACGGCGCGTTCGACCTGCAACACCACACCAACACCTCCGACCGCCTCCCGTCCATCAAGCTGCCGACGCCGGCGGCGAAGACCCCGTCGGGTCAGTCCCTGCCGGGGTCGGTCGAGATGCTGCTGGTGCAGGGCCGCGAGGCCGGGCAGAAGATCTTCTGCCTCAGCACCGAGCCTCCGACGCGGCCGCATCGACGATCGAACGGGGCACCTTCGTGCCGGCCCTGCAGAAGTCGCCGTTCCTGGGTGGTTATGATTTCTTGGGCGCGGCACGCGAGCGCATCTTCCTGTTCACCAACGGCCCGTCCGGCAAGGGCAATCCCGAGGCGCAGGGGCTGAACCATGTCATCACCGACGGGCTCGGCACGCAGGACGCCAGCCTGAGCAACAAGACGCTGATCGACACGTTGGCGAACCAGGACGGCGACACAGTCAGCGTCCTGGGCGACTTCCCGTCATCGGCCGACCCCCGGCACGCGAACGCCTACATCCCCCTTGGAACGCGTAGATCGGCGAATGGAGCAAGAAGGCGATCGCCCAGAAGCTCAACACGCATCAGGACGACGAGAACGTGATCCCCAATCTCGCGGACCTGCTCACCGGACCGCTCGGCGCGCCCTACGGCGCCGGTGGCTTCGTCATCAACAGCCCGACAGTGGCGTTCACCGATCAGGAGCCGGTGATCGACCAGGTAGCGCCGGTCGCCCACGGCCAGTTCTGAACGGTCATGCTTGGCCGATGAACGCCATCGAGGATTACGGGTTCCTGTCCGACTGTCATTCGGCCGTCCTGATCGACCGGGCCGGCTCGGTGGACTGGTGGTGCGTGCCCCGCTTCGACTCCGCCTCGGTCTTCGGCCGGCTGCTCGGAGCCGAGGCGGGCCACTGGTCGCTGCGCCCGACGGCCGAATTCGAGGTCGAGCGCCGCTACCTGCCGGACTCGCTAGTGTTGCAAACCGTGTTCACGACCGCGCATGGAGCGGTGACGCTGACCGACGCACTCGGCCTGCAGCTCGGGGCGCGAGCTCACGCGATCGGGCTGCGCAGCCCGCATCTGTTGCTGCGACGCGTCCAAGGGACGGCCGGCACCGTCGAGATGGCGACCGAGTTCGCTCCACGCATGGAGTACGGGCTGACGGTCCCGCACGTCCGCGCCGCCCCGGGCGGGGTCGCGGCGCGGGGCGGCCCGGCGCCTGT
>JALZAI010000269.1 GCA_030948475.1 Actinomycetota bacterium | reverse complement strand
GTCCTCGGCACGGGCGACACCCTCGCCGCCGACGCCGAGAACGGCGTGGTGCAGATGGCGGTGCCGCCCGGGCAGCAGCTGCGGATGAAGCTGAGCAGTTCGCTGCGGCCGGACTCGCTGAACCTGCTCGGCCTGTGGCGCTCGCTGCCCGCGGTCCTGCGCAACACCCCGCTGCTCGCCGAGGCGGCCGCCGACGGCTGGCTGTGGTGGCTCACGCCGGCCACCCAACTGCGGCTGGTCCACGCCGTGCCCCGTCCGCTGCAGGCGCCGCAAATCACCCTGCTCAAGCCGTCGCGCACCGAGGGCTCCACCACCGCCGTCCTGTTCGCCGGCGTCGAACTGCACGCGGCGAGCACCGACCGTCTCGACGTCGAGGCGGCCTGGAGCGAGTGGGTCGACGACCTCACCAAGCCGGCGCCGGAACAGATCGCGGTGACCGCCGCGGTCTGCCACACCACCGTCGGGCTAGGCGAGGATCTGACCGTGCTCGCCGACGCCGACAAGGACGTCACGCTGCCCGACGGCACCTCGGTGCACGTCCACGCGGCACAGCACCACTTCGGCGACACCAAGCACCGCGACATCGAATACCGGATGCGGGCCAGCACCCGCTTCCGCGAGTACTTCGACCCGCACCTGCTCCCGACGATCGACGACGCGTCGGTCGTCGGTCCGGTGCGCACCGTCGACGTGCCGAGTTGCGCCCGGGCGGCCAAGCCGGTCGTGCGTGACCTGATCCCGCTGCTGCGCTGGCACGAGGAGACCGAGGCCGCACAGCCGTTCGCGCTCAGCCGGACCCGGCGCAGCGGCGTGCGCATCTACCTCGACCGGCCCTGGTACACGACCGGCGACGGCGAACTGCTGGCCGTGCTGCTGCTCGCCGGTTCGGACCAGCTCAGCGGGGACGAGGTGAGCCAGTGGGGCGCCGACCCGGTGTTCCGCCAGCAGGGTCCGGCCGCGCGGAGCACGCTGCCGCTCGTCGACCTGTTGCATCTCATCGGGCTGGATGACCGGTCCGAGGCCGGGCGGCCGGTGGGGCCGCCGACCCGCGAGACCTTGATCGACGTCGCCGGCCGACCGTCGGCGACCGTGCTCGGCTACCAGCCGGAGTTCTCGCCGGATCGCGGGCTGTGGTTCGTCGACGTCGCGGTCGAACCGGGCACCGCGTTCTGGCCGTTCCTGCGCCTGTCCGTTGCGCGCTACCAACCGAGTTCGCTGCCCGGGCTGGCCCTCTCGCCGATCGTGAAGTGCGATTTCGTGCAACTGCTGCCGCAGCGCACCACGCTACTGTCGCGCCCGGACGCGCAGCACGCCCGCGTGGTGGTCACCGGCCCGGTCGGCACCCCACGCGGCGGTCTGGAGCGCGAGACGTTCACGGAGCGGGTCGAGACGACCCGGCTTATGCGGGCCCGGCTGGAGCGGCGCGCGCCGTCGGTCGGCACCGACCTGGGCTGGACCACGGTGGCCGCCGCGACCCTGCCGGTGCAGGGCGTCGACGGGGCAATGGTGTCGTGGGAGGGCGCACTCGAACTCCCCACCCCGCTGGCCCCGCAGCGCCCCGGCTCGAGCAAGGACTGGCGGGTGGTCGTCGAGGAGTGGGAGGCACTGCCCGCCGACCGGCTGGTCGCCGGCCCCCCGCCCGCGGAGATCGCCTTGCCGGGGCGCGTCGGCACCCGAATCATCTACGCCGACCAGTTGGCCCTGTAACGGCTCAGACGCAGGTGGCGTCCTGCACGGTGACGCTCAGCGGGCGAACCAGCGGCTGGCGCAGCTCGAGCGGGGCGCCCTTGGCCGCGGGTCGCTCCCGCGCAGCACGATGGTGCGTGGCGTGCCACGCAGCAGCTCCAGATCGACGGTGTAGACGGGGTTGATCGCGCTCGGCGCCGACCCTAGGTCAGCGTGCAGGATCTCGGCCTCGAGGGACACGAATATATTCGCATATTCAACCGGGAGTGCGCGCGACCGAACTCCGGCGGACCGAAATCAGCGTTGCCGATTCGCCGGTACGGAAAACGGCCTGGTCGGCACGGCCGCGTAGAACGACCAGACGTCAAGATCCTCACACCGCTAACGCCGCTCACGAAATGGAGCGCGAAACCTTAGCACAGCGCGCGACATCCCGAGGACTGAGCGCAGTCGCCCCCAGATCGCGCGTCGCGCAGACGCGCGGGAAATCGCCGATGGTGCCGACCTCACGATTGTGCCGACTTTGTGAATGGGCGCCCGCTAGGACGAGGAATTTCGAGGCACCAGTTGTCACACCGACACCAGTCGGCACAATCCAGCATCTCGCTCGCCGATCCGACTGACGATCGTGGTCTCCAGGTGGCCGACGACAACATCAGACGCCGTCGAGTCGGCGCGGCAACGACGTTGACACCACCTCCGAATTGCCGCCGCCAGCCGAGCCGTTCCCCCGCCCGGCGATACCTGGCTACTGTGCCGCCGAGTGCATTCACCGCCCGGCAATAACTGCCTTGTTCGAACCCTCGGAAGAAGGCGACAGGCACTGTTGCGTTGTCCGACGGCGACGCAGCCGGCAACCGCGAAGGCCGTCGGGCCGTGTTCAGAGGCAGGGGGCCAGTTCGATGAACGCGGCGCGGACACGCTCAGGCACGGGTTGGTCAACGGTGAGCTCGTAGTTGCCGCGGCGCAGGTTTTGCATGAACGCGTGGCCGGCGGCGACAACGCGCAGCGAGCTGAGGGTTTTGACGCCGTGCA
>JALZAI010000224.1 GCA_030948475.1 Actinomycetota bacterium | reverse complement strand
GCGCACTGCCTCTGACGGCGCCGCGTCCAACAACCGGGCTTCAGCCTCCAGCAGGGATCGTCAACGCAACACCGCCCGCCACGCATCCGCAGTGGGAGTAGTTGTGGCGCTGAGCCACGTCGTGCGCCCCTGAGGCCAGCTTGTAGACGCCGCAAATTCGGCTACGTCCAGTCTTCCAGCTGATCAGCCGCCGCGCGACGACATGGTGGCCTCGAAGTGGCGTTGTCCAGCCTGCGCGAGGTGGGACATAACACGGTGGAATGTCTGGGCGGCGTCAAGTCGCACCGTCGGTCGCGGTAGCAGGGCCTCCGGCACATTCGGGTCAAGCATGGCGAACCGCCGAAATTCGTGGGCAGCTCGCGCCCGCAGGAGGAACGCGTCCTGGTCCGATTGGATGGGGATAGTTGGCTCGGCTCCTGGTTCCGCCGGTACATGAGGGCCGAAGCGCATGTTGAATCGCTCGTATTGCGTGCACAGGGCGTCCAGATTCCAGGTCCGTTCCAGGAGTTGATCAGCTGCTAGATCGCTGGGGGACGTGCCGACGATGACGGCAATCTGGCCGAGGATTCCGATGCTTACTGCCAGGTTGTGTACATCGCGGTCGCGGGTGTTCGGGGACAGCCAGATGGAGTCTTGCACTGGTCGAAAGCCCAGGAAGCGCAGGCGTCGTCCGAGGCGATTGCGTTCCTGTGCGCGTGATTCTGGGACCGTATGGACGACAGCTGTCCAGGTGCCGTCCCAGGCATCCGGGTTGCCGAGCGTGAGGATTCGTCGATCGCCTTCGGCCAACAGCTCCGCGCAGCGAGCCGTGGTGTCGTAGTGGATCAATCTGCCGTTGCGTCTCCGGTCGAGAAGGCCACGGCCGACTAGGCGGTTGAGTGTGGCCCGTGCCGCGGTCGCGGAGTAGCCGGCTTCCCCAAGGAGACGAACAAGGCCGCCAGACCATACCGGCTGGCCATAGCTACGGCCGTAGATAGCCAGCAGCGTCAGGACGAATCCCTGCGAGTCGCCGTGATCGGGCTGCCCGTTCTGCATGGTGTCCTCGCGTCAGTCTTAGAAGCCAGGTCGCATGATACTTGACGCCTCGTCGAGGTGAGTCGCATTCTATTGCGGTGAGGGTTGGCGTCGCTCTTCCAACGGCTATCCCCCGGACTACTCCTGCTGAGGTGCTCGGGTGGGCTCGTCGGATAGAGGAGGGCCCGTTTGCGTCCGCGGCGGTGTTGGACCGTCTGGCCTACGACAGTTACGAGCCACTTGTGGCGTTGGCGGCGGCGGCCGCGGTGACCGCACGTATCGAGTTGGCGACAACGATCCTGATCGCACCACTGCGTAACACGACGCTGCTGGCCAAGCAGGCCGCCTCGCTCGATCGTATCTCGGGTGGCCGGCTGGTAATCGGTGTCGGGGTGGGAGCACGGCAGGACGACTACCAGATCGCCGGGGTCGAGACCGCCCGACGAGGCCAAACCCTGGCCGACCAACTGGTCGAGATACCCGCGCTATGGGACCGCGGCCAGCTCGGGGTTGGCACCGGCCCGGGCAAGCGGCCTCGCTTCCTTGCCGGCGGCAGCACCGGCGCTGCACTGGCGCGGATGGCCCAGCATTGTGAGGGTTACATTCATGGTGGCGGCCCGCCCCGCGTATTCGCCCGCGCCGGGCAGGAGGCGCGCGCGGCGTGGATCGACGCGGGTCGGCCCGCCACCCCCCAGCTGTGGGGGCAGGGGTACTTCGCTTTCGGAGCAAGCGCCGAGGCCGGAGCCGCCTACGTCCGGGACTACTACGGATTCACCGGCGCGTTCGCGGAGAAGATCGCATCCGGGCTGCTGACGAGCCCGCAGCAAGCCCTGGAGTTCCTGCAGGCCTATGCCGAAGCTGGGTGTGATCACCTAATCATGATCCCCGCGGTCGCGAGCCCGGAGCATCTGGACACGTTGGCGACTGTGGTCACCGATGCAGGCTTCGCATCCCAGGACGCCGGACTGGCCGGCGAGCCCCCGAACGATCCGAGTCGGATCCGGCGATGAGCGGCGTGCCGCTGCGCCGTGTGCTCGTCGTTGGGGGCGGACCGGCGGGCCTGTACTCCGCGGCGCTGCTACGTAGGGCTTTCCCCGATACCCAGGTCCGAGTCGTCGACCGCAACCGGGAAGGCGCGACCTACGGGTGGGGGGTGGTGTTCTCCGAGCAGACCCTCGGGGCTCTGGAACAGGCAGATCGGCTTAGCTACGACCAGATCTGTGATAGCTTCGCCCGCTGGGACGCCATAGATGTCCATTTCCGTAACACGTTTCTTCGGGCGTATGGACATGGCTTCTCGGGAATGTCACGGAAACGACTGCTAGCAATACTCACCCGCCGCTGCATCGATCTCGACGTCACGATCGAACACGAGACCGAGTTCGACGACCTGTCTCAATTCGCCGACTATGACCTGGTCATAGCGGCGGACGGACTGCGCAGCGGGTTACGAACGGTCCGCGCCGACCACTTCGGACCCCGCTTCGACACCCGTTCGGCCAAATACATCTGGTATGGGACGAGCCGTCGACCGGAGATGTTCACCTACCTAGTGATGCCGACCGAGTGGGGGGTCTTCCAAGGCACGCCGTACCCTTACTCCGATGACCACAGTACGTTCGTCATCGAGTGCAGTGACCAGGTGTGGCAGCGGGCCGGTCTGGATCGGATGTCCGAAGATCAGTCGCGGGAGTTCTGCGAAGAATTGTTCTCGGAATTTCTCGCTGGCCATCCCTTGCTCAGCAATCGCTCGAAGTGGATGAACTTCGTGACGGTGAAGAACCGCACGTGGGTTGATGGCAACGTCGTCCTCGTCGGCGACGCCGCTCACACCGTGCACTTCAGCATCGGATCGGGCACCAAACTCGCCATGGAGGATGCCATCGGCCTGGTCGACGCACTGCGCAAGAATGAGCGCCTGCCTGAAGCGTTGGCGTACTTCGAAAACGGCCGCCTGCCAGTGGCAGAGGCGTTTCAGGACGCTGCCCGGCAGAGCCTGCTTTGGTTCGAGGCCCTGGACCGCAACCTGTCTTTGGAGCCCGAGCAGTTCGTGTTCAACTTTCTTACCCGCAGCGGTCGAATCTCCTATGACGAGGTACGCCAGCGTGACCCGCGCTTCGCCGACACGTTCGACCGCTGGTTCGCGCGAGCCGCGCGAGGCTCCCAGGCACCGAAGCTCATCACGCCGGGTCCACTGTTCACTCCACTGCGCCTTATCGGTGGCACGCGGGGCACGGTGGCCAACCGCGCCGTGCTGCCGGTGGGCAATGCCATGACCACCGACGATGGCATCCCCGGCGCCCAGCATGAGCGGGCTGTGCTGCATCGCGTGCGCGGTGGCGCAGGTAGCGTCCTGACCGACGTCGTCGCGGTATGGCCCGATGCGCGGATCACCACCTGCGACGCCGGGCTGTGGAACGACGACCAGACCGAATGCTGGGCAAAGATTGTCGACAAAGCACACTGTGAGGGGGAAGCACTGCTGATCACCCGGCTCGGCCATGCGGGGTCGCGCGGCGCGACAGCACCCCGCTCCCACGGGATCGATCAACCGCTGCGCGGCCGGGCCTGGCCACTGCTCGCCCCGACCAGCAGGCCCTATGTTCAGAACGGGACGCCGCCGAAGGCGATGGATGGGCAGGACATGACCGCAGTGGTCGGGCAGTTCCGGGACGCGTCCGAACGCGCAGTGCGCGCCGGGTTCGACGGTCTGGAGATCCACGCGGGACACGGCTACTTGTTGGGCAGTTACCTGTCACCTCTGACGAACACACGCACCGACGAGTACGGCGGGGACCTCGACTGCCGGCTTCGCTTTCCGTTGGAGGTCTTCGCCGCCGTCCGCGAGGTGTGGCCGCGCGACCGGCTGCTGTCGGTGTGCGTCAACGCCGACGACTGGGCGCCGGGAGGTGCGGGCGTAGCGGAGGCCATCGAGATTGTGCGCAGCTTCATGAACGCCGGCTGCGGTCTGGTGCATCTAGTGGCGGGTCAGTCAGTTGCCAGTAGCCGACCGCGGTACGGGCCGTACTTCCTTGCCAGCCTGGCCGAGCAGATCCGGATCGAGACCGGCGCCGGGGTGATGATCCGAGGACGTATCACATCCACTGACGAGGCCAACACCGTCATTGCAGGTGGCCGAGCCGACCTCTGCGTGCTCGACCTGCCCGGTCTTGCAGAGTTCGACCAGTCACAGACGTCCAAAGCATCGCTTCATGACGATGCCGTGGCAGTTCCGCCGGTTCAGAGCAAACGCGGGGCTCTCTCCAGTGGCGACGCGTACGCGGGCAAATAGATGTTGGGAGCGGGGCATGACTGACACGGTCACGCGAGGGTTCTGGGATCGTGCGAGCGAGACGATGCCTCGTGAGCAGCTGCGCGAACTTCAATGGGCGAAGCTCCAGGTTCAGCTTCGACACGTTTACGCGGGATCCCCGTTCTACCGTGAGCGCTTGGACGACGCCGGCTGCCGACCCGATGACCTGACAAGCATGCAGGACTACTTCGCCCGGGTCCCGCTGCTGCACCGTAGCGAGATCCTCACCGCTGAGGCGTCAGCACCGCCGTATGGGACGCTGGCGGCGGTCGACCCCGAGCTGGCCATCGCCCGGCATCAGACCAGCGGGAGTAGCGGGAGTCCGCCGATACGGACTTTCGATACCGCGCGGGACTGGGCCTGGGTCGCCGACATGTTCGCACGCGGGCTGTACGCGACCGGTATCCGTCCGGGTGACCAGGTCGCCGTGGTGTTCGGCTACGGAATGTTCATAGGGTTCTGGGCCGGGCACTACGGCCTACAACGGATGGGTGCCACTGCTGTCGCCACTGGCTCCCTCGATACCCAACGCCGGATCGAGCTGCTCATCACCGAAGATGTCCGAGCACTCATGTGCACGCCAACCTACGCGCTGCATATGGCTTACCGCGCCGAAGAGCTCGGCGTCGACCTCGCCACGCAAACCCACGTCGAGCTGCTCATCGTCACTGGGGAGCCGCGCCCCGCGCGCACCCGGCAACTGATCGAGCAGGCGTGGGGCGCGCCAGCGCTGGAGGTCGCCGGAATGACCGAGGCCGGCACCTTGCTCATGTTCGAGTGCGGGCCCTCGGCCACCGGAATGCACCTCATCGAGACCGACGTCATCGAAGAGGTCCTCGACGTCGACACCTGCAGCCCGGTGGGCTACGGCGAGCGTGGGGTTCGGGTCATGTCCACGCTGGGACGCGAAGGGATCACGATGCTGCGGTACTGGACCAATGACATTGTCGTGCGCCAGCCCCACCACTCGTGCTCATGTGGACGCACCTGGGATCTCTACCAAGGCGGCATTCTCGGTCGAGCCGACGACGTCAAGAAGATCCGTGGTTGCCTGTTCACGCCGTCGATGGTCGAAGACGTCGCACGGTCCTTCGATGAAGTCGAGGAGTTCCAGACAGTGCTGGACACCGTCGGCGCACTGGACACACTGATCATCTCGTTCGAACCCAAGCCGCACGTGGCGCCCGAGACCGCGGCAGATGTCGCGGTTCGCTTCCAAGCCGCAATCAAACGCGCCGTCGGCGTCACCCCGCAAGTTCTCATTGCTGCGAGTGGGTCGTTGCCTCGATATGAGATGAAAGCCAAACGATTCACCGATGTTCGCCAGGCGGCACGCATGGGAGTCGACACCGATGCCTGAGGACCAGATCGACGTGGCGGAGACCCTGCAACATGTCTTCAATGAACTGCACGCCATCGCCGACCACCCCACCCCAGCCGTGCGGGGCCCCGTCCGCCTCGCAATGGGAGAGGTGGCTCAGGTGCTCAACGTGCTCGGGGTGAGCTACGAGTTGTACTCCCAGGACCTCGCCCGATGAGCCGTGCTCTGTGTGCCAGCTGTCGTAGGGTTGCGTTGAATTCGATACAAACGACCATGCTTGACCGGCGCGCATATCAGGCTGGCATCGCCGGTCCCGGCGGTGGCCCCTGGCCCGCGGACAGGATTTCGGCCGGTTGGGGTCCAGCCATGAGCAACAGATCACGCCAGCGTGGAGGCCAATCGATCGGTCGCCCCTCCGGTCGGTCCAGGAGCACAATCACGACGTGCCCGTCAACCGCGTGCACTTGCCCGCGACGCAGCGCAAAGTCGAAGGTCAGCGAACTGCTCCCGACGGCAGCGACGGCCAGGTGAGTCTCGACTTGTTCGCCGAACCGCAGCACAGCGTGGAACTGTGCCTGTACTCGGACACGCGGCGTGCGGCCGAACACCTCTCCGGGCCCGATGCCCACTCGCTCGTAAAGCAACGCCTCGGCCGCCTCGATCAGAGCGAACACGGTGCTGTAGTGGTAGTGGCCCGCGCCGTCGGTGTTGGCCCATTCGATCCGTCGCTGGATGACGACGCTGGCCGGCCGGTCCGGGCAGGTCATTGACTGCGCAGGTCACGTACGCGGACCTGCTTCACCTCGCCTTCGAGCCGGGCTGCGATGGTGCCCCGTTCGAGCAGCGTGACCTCTGGTCGCACCTCGAAAG
>JALZAI010000219.1 GCA_030948475.1 Actinomycetota bacterium | reverse complement strand
GGATGAGCAAGTCGCAATCGACGCAGCAGAAATCCAAGCGACTTCTATCCGGTACGTCGGCCGGCAGACGTAGTACCCGATGCGTTTCGCCGTTTCTGCGATCCCATCCGGGCAGCTGCCGGTGATCAGGCGGGTTAAGGAACGACCTTGATCATCCGGCAGCTCGGGTGCTCGTGGCTTAGCGGCGGTCCAACGAGGTTCCTCTTCCGGAGGCGGGCGCCTAAGGGCAAACTCATCTACCAGGTAGGGGGCCTTCACGGGATGTCGTTGACCGTCGGGAGAACGGGACGCGCCGTGACCAGTCGATCGGTGCCCGGCGACGCGATTACCTACCGCGTTCGAGGCGTTCTCTGAGCGCTGAAAGGTTGGCCGGCATCTCCTTGCGGGCCCCGCGTTCGACGACGAGTGGGACGAGCAGTTTGCCGATGCCGTGGCCGGTGAACTCGATGGTGATGGTCAGCCGGGATCGGTTGTCGGCGAGGGGTCTGACGGCGACGTCGACTGTTGCTCGAATTGGTCCATCGATGCCGCGCACACCCCAGGTACGGGGCGGGTCGACGTGGGCGAGTTCAGCGGCGACCGGTCGATTGGCGAAGCCGATGCGCCGGGTGGTGAGGCATCTGGCCCCGACGCCGGGGGCGCCCTCGGAGTCCATGTGGCCGTCGATCACGCCCTTCTGCCATTCGCAGAAGTGGGTCGGGTCGGTGGCGTAGGCGAACACGTCGACCGCGGACCGGTCTACCTCAATGCTCGTCGTGATGGGCGGGCATTCAGCTGCCCTCGGTGAACAACGCTGCGTACCGCAGGAGATACAGCTGCCATCCGGCATCGTCCGCGATGCCGTCACGGACGGCTTCCCAACCTGGTCCATGCCGGTCGATCAGGCGGTGCTCAAGCTCTAGCCGGGTCCGTTGTGGGCTCTCCGCGACGAAGCGGACCTCGACCTCGCTGGTGTTCCCCGGGTCGCTCTCGATCTGCCACTGCGGACCGATGTCCCAGCTGAACACAACCCGGTTCGGTGGCTCGTAGACCAGGACCCGCGCCCAGCGACATTCGCTACCGTCGACCCCGCGGTCATAGATATGGCCTCCCACCCGCGGCTCGAACACGGTTTCGGCGATCGCGGCGCCGAGCAGATTGTGCTCCGGCGGCTTGAAATCGCCGAACCGTTCGGTGAACACCATGAAGGCGCGCTCGATCGGTGCCTCGACGAGGATCTGCCGGCGGACCACCGCTGCCGCTGCCTGAGTCATGAACTCTCCTCCATCGGTTGTTCGACAGCGTCGGCGTAGCCGGCCAACGCCCGATTCCAAAACGCGTCCAACTGATCGCGCAGCGCCGCCACACCAATCGGGTTGAGCCGATAAATCCGACGAGTGCCAGACGCCTGCTCGATAACCAGACCCGCATCCTTGAGGACCCTCAGATGCTGCGACACCGCCGGCCGGCTGACCGGCAACTGATCGGCAAGCTCACCTACGGCCTGCGGCCGCTCGGCCAAGCACTCGACGATCGAGCGCCGCGTGTGATCCACCAGAGCATCCCACCCATCACCTGCTCGGTAAGCACCCACAAACGGTAAGTCTGACCTAACGGATAGGCAGGAGTCAAGTACCCGCCTCGCTGGGCCGTCCTGCCGTGATCCGTTCGGTCGCTGCGCCAGGACCCGCCCGCGACGACGCGGCCAGGGCCTCTTTCTCGTGGGGATCGACCGGCCGGTGGCGGGACGCAGGTTCGCATGATTCGTAGGCAGACGTCGAGATCCATCGCGTCCCGCGGCTGCGATTACGATCATCAGATGACCACCGCGAATGTCAACGACATCGCCATCGGCATCGAGTCCTTCGGTGACGACGACGCACCACTCATCCTGCTCGCGGGCGGGACGACGATGCTCTCCTGGCCCGACGCGCTTTGCGAGCGCCTCGCCGCCGGCGGGCGCCACGTGGTGCGCTACGACATACGTGACAGCGGCGAGTCGACGACGGCGGACCCGGAGGCACCCGCCTACACTCTGCGCGACCTTGCCGCGGACGCGGCGGCCCTTGCCGACGCACTCGGCGGCGGGCAGGCGCACCTCGCGGGGATCGGCGTCGGCGGGATGGTCGCCCAGGTGGCCGTGCTCGACCATCCGGGCGCGTTCTCGGCACTCACCCTGGCCGGCACCCGCGTGGTCGCGCCCGGCCCGCCCGACGATGACCTCCCCGACCATGACC
>JALZAI010000194.1 GCA_030948475.1 Actinomycetota bacterium | reverse complement strand
GGCTGAGACCGTGCTGCACGAGCGCCGCGCGGTCGTTGCATACCTGGGCCGTCGGGTTCGGGTCGGTGGTCAGATCGGTCGAGCTCACCGTCTTGCCGCCGATGTCGTTGCCCGCACCGGAGAGGGTGGCGAGCTGGGCCCAGGTCATCGAGTTTCCGGAGACGCCGATGGTGCCGGTGCTCACGAAGAAGGTTGCGTTGGCGCCGTGCGGCTGCAGGGCCTGCTGATAGCCGAGATCGTATTGGCTGAGCGAGCCGTTGTCGAAGGTGAGCGTCACCCTGGTCGGGACGGCCACGATCTTGACCTGCTGTGATTGGACCGGCTCGGCATTACCGGAGTTGTCGACGGAGAAGAACTGGACGCTGGTGGTTCCGGGCGTGTTCAAGGTGAACGATGCCGTGTATTTCGTACTCGCCGCTGTCGGCGTCGAGCCGTCAGTGGTGTAGTAGGTGGCGGCTACTCCGGACCCACCGGTATCGGTGGCGCTGAGTGCGATCGTCACGCTCGCGACGTAGTCGGTGCTCGCGCAGGCGCTGCCGTTGCACGAGATCGACGTGGTAGGGGCAGCCGTGTCCGTCGGAGCCTGGATGACCTGGGTGTTCGTCGCTTCGACGTTGCCGGCGTAGTCGAAGGACCGGAAATTGACCGTGGTCGTGCTGGTGTTGCCGTTGACATTGAACGGACCGGTGTATGTCGGACTGGTCGGGGTGGGGTCGGACCCGTCGGTGGTGTAGTGGGTGCTGGCGACGCCGGACCCGACGTCGGTCGCCGCTAACGCGACCGAGACGACGTCAGGGTACGGCGTGCTGGCGCACGCACTGCCGTTGCACGAGACCGTCGTGATGGGAGCGGCCGAGTCGGCGGGGCCCACCGTGGCCGCCGTGGTGGAGAGCACGGTTGTTGCCGGCGCGCCGCCGGTCTGCCCAGCAAGGGCAATCCAGTCGAGGAAGGAGTTGAGGTCGGCCAGGTCGATCCATCCGGACGATGCCGTGCAGGTCGTGTAGTTCGCGGAATCCAGCGACTGGGAGCAGACCTTGCCGATCACGATCTGGCTCCAGCCACCGCCGTGCGCGGCAGCGCCGCTGACCAGGTTCTCCATGTTCGTGAGCGCGATCTGCCCCCCCGGCGCGTACGCCCGGGTGGCGAACCAGTCCTTGGGGGCAAGGGTTTCCGCATAGGTCGGACCGGTGGGCGACAAGGATCCGGCGCTGCGTCCGTTGCCGTAGCCGCAGCTCTTCACGATGCCCTCGAGGGTCGCATTGAATCTTCCGCCCGGGTAAGCGAACCCGACCGGCGTCAGACCATGCTGCAGCAACGCCGTGCGGTCGTTGCACACCTGCGTGGTCGGGTTCGGGTCGGTCGTCAGATTCGCGGAGTTGACCGACTTGCCGCCGATGTCATTGCCGGAGCCGGTGATCGTGCCCAGCTGGGCCCAGGACTGAAATTCGCGGACGCCCCGACCGTGCCGGAATTGATGAAGAAGGTCGCGTCGGCCGAGTGCGGCTGCAATGCATTCAGATAGCCGAGGTTGTACTGACTGATGGAGCCGCCGTCGAAGTCCAGCGTGACTCGCGTGGACGTGGCGGCGGCCGATGACGGGGAGGTCGCGACAACCAGGTAGGCGAGGCCGAGACAGGCCGTGATGATCACGCGCAGCTGCCTTGCTGCCCGACGTCCCCGTACGCGATGCTGCCCTGTCTGACTCACCGATTTACCCCCGAAATTGGGTGCTCAGACGTGGACGTCATTGGCGCGGTGTCCATCCGTCGAGCACTCGACACCGGAACCATACGAAGCGCGACGCCGCGGCGACTCCGCCATTCGACGTAACCGGGTTAGTTCATGATGACGACCGAGGGCGGGATGGGTCGACGAATTGCATGCACAACGGACAACAGTCATCGTTGGGTGCGTGCCCATCAGCGTGCTCGTGGTCGACGACCACTCAGTATTTGCTGACGCCATGCAATCGCGGCTGTTGGCCGAGCCGGATTTCCACCCTGTGTTCGTGGCCTATTCGGTAGCCGAGGCGCGAACGATGCTGTCGCGCGTGCAGGTCGACGTTGCGGTGCTCGACCAGGGACTCGGCGACGGACAGGGCACCCAGCTCGCCGAGCACATCAGAACCGGAATGCCGGAAGCACGCGTCATAATCCTCAGTGCGCTACGGGCGCTCGAGCCGGTCGTCGACGCCGTCGTGGTGGGAGTAAGCGGGTGGATCCCCAAGACGTCGGACGTCTCCCACCTCATCCGGGCGATCCGTGGCGTGCACGCGGGCGAGATCTGGATGGCACCTGATCTGCTCGGCGAGGTCATCCCCCGGCTGCTACGCCGCCTCGGAGATCAGCCACCGGACCCGCTCGCGGTACTCACCGCCCGGGAACGTCAAGTACTGGACTGCATGGTCGAGGGTCTGAGCCGACCCGAGATCAGTGCCCGGCTGCAGTTGTCCGGCAACACCGTACGCACGCACACGCAGAATCTCATCGGCAAGCTGGGCGTGCACTCTTCGCTGGCGGCCGTAGCCATCGCGTTGCGCTCGCGGAGCTAGGTCCCAACACTGTACGCCGGACGGGATGCGCCCGAACCCGCGCCGGAGAGGTAGCCGAGCCGTTCGAGCAAGGCGATGATCGACTGCGCGGCCTGGTGCGCGGACTGCCGAGCGGTGTCGATGACGAGGTCGGCGTCGCCAGGCTCCTCGTACACGTCGGTGACTCCGGTGAACTCGGTGATCACCCCGGCGCGGGCCTTGGCGTACAAGCCCTTGCGGTCCCGGCTCTCACACACGTCGAGCGAGGTGGCCACGTACACCAGGACGAAGCCTCCTGATTCCTCCACCGTGCGTCTGACCTCGCGCCGGGCCAGGTCGTAGGGGGCGATCGGCGCGCACACGGCGATCCCGCGATGCCGCGTGATCTCCGCGGCGAAAAAGCCGATTCGTTCGATGTTGCGGTCGCGGTCCGCGCGGGAGAATCCGAGTCCGGCCGACAGGTGCTGGCGAACCCGGTCGCCGTCGAGGAGGGTGACCGGCCGGGCGTCGCGCTCGCGCAACAGTGCGAACAGGGTCGTCGCGATGGTCGACTTGCCGGCACCGGACAGGCCGGTGAAGAAAACGGTGAAGCCGCGCTTGCGCCGAGGCGGGTGGCTTCGGCGCAACTCGCTCGCGACCTCAGGCGGGGTGAACCATTTCGGGATGCCGCGGCCCTCACTCAGGCGTTGTCGGAGCTCGGTACCGGACAGCGAGCGCACCCGCACGCCCGGCGGCACCTGATCCTCCGGACAGTAGACGCCGATGTCCGCGCGATAGACGATGCGCGGGAACGCAAGCATCCGGACGCCGACCTCGGCGGCGTGTTCCGCCACCAGGCGCTGCGCGTCGTAGGGCGAGTAGAACGGGCGCCCACGGGAATCGGACCCTGGCCCGGCGTGGTCCCGTCCGACGATGAAGTGCGTCGCGCCGAAGTTCTTGCGAATGATGGCGTGCCAGAGCGCCTCGCGTGGGCCGGCCATGCGCATCGCGAGTGGTAGCAACGACAGCAGCACCGTGCCCGCCGGGTAGCTGGGCAGCAGCGCGCGGTAGCAACGCACCCGGGTGTGGACGTCGATGTCGCCCGGCTTTCCGATGCCGACCACGGGATGCAACAGCAGATTCGCGTCTGCCGTTCGGGCCGCGCGCACCGTGAGTTCCTGGTGCGCTCGATGCATCGGGTTGCGGGTCTGGAAAGCGACCACGCGATCCCACCCGCGCCGGGCGATCTCGGCCTTGACCTCTGCCGGCGTACGCCTCAGGTCGAGGAAATCGTGGTGCTCGGGTGGCCCCACGACCTCGAGCTGACCGCTGACGTACCACGGATTGGTGCGTCGCAGCAGGTACGCGACACCCGGATGCAGTTCGTCGTCCGTTCCGAAAACCGCGACTGCCTCCGCGCGCCGATCCGGCTGCCAGGCCCCGTCAACGTGCAGGATCGCCAGCATGGTCCCCTCGGGATCACGCAGGGCCAATCTCCCGGCCGACTCCGCGGCGAGCACAATGTCCGCGGAGACGTCGAGGGTGATCGGCAGCGGCCACAGCGTCCCGTCCGCCAGCCGCATCGACGCACACACGCCGGCATAATCCTCGCGGTTGAGATAGGTCTTCAGCGGGGCGAACGCGCCCGTGGCGAGCAGCTCCAGATCGCAGAGCTGGCGATCGGTGAGCACCCAACTCGGCCATCCGATCGATCGCCCGGCGAGCGCGGCACGGCTACCGAGCGCGGGTTCGACGGTCCGGCGCAGCAGCG
>JALZAI010000184.1 GCA_030948475.1 Actinomycetota bacterium | reverse complement strand
CTAGTGCGCGCAGATCTCGTGGTTACGGGAGAAGGTTCGGTTGAGGAGCAGACCCTGCTCTGCAAGGCACCTGCCGGCGTGGCCGCGGCAGCCCGGAAGGCACGGGTGCCTGCCGTCGCGGTCGCGGGCAGGTGCCTGCTCGACTCAGCTCGGCTGCGCGATGCAGGATTCGACGCTGTGTACACGTTGCTGGACGAGAGCACCGAACCCGATGAGGCCTTCACCGCTCCCGGACCGCTGCTGCGCCGCATCGGCGCCCGGATCGCCGACCGTCTCTACAGTGCGCGGCGATGAGCTTCGATCGAGCGTTTCGAGCGCGCCGGGCAATTGTCGATGGAGCCGAAGTCTCGTGCGTCATCGGCGTGCGCGACGAACGGATCGCCGCCATCGACCCGATCGACGCCGAGGTGCGTACCGATGAGCTGATCGAGCTCGCCGCGGACGAAGTACTGCTTCCCGGGCTGGTCGACACCCACGTCCACGTCAACGAACCAGGACGCACCGAGTGGGAGGGCTTCGACACCGCGACGCGGGCTGCCGCCGCGGGCGGGGTGACGACGATCATCGATATGCCGCTGAACAGCATCCCGCCGACGACCACGCTCGCCGGGCTGGCCGCCAAGCAGGAATGCGCCGAATCCCGGGTGCACGTCGACGTCGGCTTCTGGGGTGGTGCCGTGCCCGGCAACATTGACGACCTCGCGCAGCTGTATGACGCGGGGGTGTTCGGCTTCAAGTGCTTCCTGATCGACTCCGGAGTCAGCGAGTTCCCGCCGCTCGACGGCTCGGATTTCGTCGCGGCCATGGCCGAGACCGCCCGCCTGGGCGCGCTCATGATCGTCCACGCCGAGGACGCCGAGGTCATCGAGCACGCACCGGCGGCACAGGGCGCCGGATACGGGAACTTCCTGCACTCCCGTCCGCGTGCCGCCGAGGCGACAGCGATCGGCCGCGTCGTCGAGACCGCCCGGGCCACCGGCGCTCGCGCGCACATCCTGCACCTGTCCAGCGCGGACGCCCTGGCCGCGTTGCGGGCTGCCCGTTCGTCCGGCGTCGACCTCTCGGTCGAGACGTGCCCGCACTACCTGACGCTCGACGCGGACGCGATTCCCGACGGTGCCACCGAGTTCAAGTGCTGCCCGCCGATCCGTGAACTCGCGAACCAGGATCGGCTCTGGACCGGCCTGGACACCGGCGACATCGACATGATCGTCTCGGACCACTCCCCGTGCACGGTCGAGCTCAAGCGCCTGGACACCGGCGACTTCGGCGAGGCCTGGGGCGGCATCGCCTCGGTGCAACTCGGCCTGCCGGTCGTCTGGACCGCGGCGCGCGCGCGTGGCCGTTCACTGGGCGACGTGGTGCTGTGGATGGCGCAACGTCCGGCCGACCGGGTCGGCCTCGCGCGCAAGGGACGGATCGAGATAGGCGCGGACGCCGACCTGTGCGTACTGGCTCCGGACGCCGAGTTCGTGGTCGATACCCAGCGACTGCGGCACAAGAACCCGATCTGCGCCTACGCAGGTTCCCGGCTGAGCGGTGTCGTCCGGCAGACCTGGCTGCGCGGCGCGCGAGTCGATCCGGACGCGGAGCCGCACGGACGGCTCCTGAGAAGGGGGCAGCGATGACGAGCTACTACGCGCCGCACGGCGGCCTGCCGCGCCAGAGCGAGCTGACGACCGACCGGGCGATGTTCACCGAGGCCTACGCGGTGCTGCCCAAGGGCACGATGCGCGACATCGTGACCAGCAACCTGCCGTTCTGGGACAACACCCGGTTGTGGGTGATCGCGCGGCCGCTGTCCGGCTTCGCCGAGACCTTCTCGCAGTACATCGTCGAGGTCGCCAAGGGCGGTGGCAGCGACCGTCCAGAAGCCGATCCGAAAGCCGAGGGCGTGCTGTTCGTGCTCGACGGCTCGGTCCGGCTGAACATCGAGGGCACCGATCACGTGCTCGACCCCGGCGGCTACGCGTTCCTGCCGCCGGAGGCGCACTGGTCGCTGCGCAACACCCGAGCCAAGCCGGCGCGCTTCCACTGGATCCGCAAGACCTACCAACGAGTCGACGGTGTGGAGATGCCCGAGGCCTTCGTGACGAACGAGCGCGACGTCGAGCCGGTGCCGATGCCCGACACGTTCGGTGTCTGGACGACGACGCGGTTCGTCGATCAGGACGACGTGCGCCACGACATGCACATCAACATCGTGAACTTCGAGCCCGGTGGCGCCATCCCGTTTCCGGAGACGCACGTCATGGAGCACGGCATCTACGTGCTCGAGGGCAAGGCGATATACCTGCTCAACCGGGACTGGGTCGAGGTGGAGGCCGGTGACTTCATGTGGTTGCGTGCGTTCTGCCCGCAGGCGTGTTACGCCGGCGGCCCGGGTCGGTTCCGGTACCTGCTGTACAAGGACGTCAACCGACACGTGCAGCTGAGCCGGCAGTTCATCTGATTGCGCGATGCGGAAAACGGATTCCGAAATGGTCTTCCCACGCAGAACCAGAACTTGTAGAGTGGGTCCGGCTCGGGCGCGTTGTTCGGCATGGATAACCAGCGCGTTCCGGCGTCAGCCGCCAACCATGCCCAGGCCGGTCGCATCGGCCTAGGAAGATGAGCGGACAGGAGCTCGCCATGGTCGCTGCCGAGGTCACGGTCAATGGGCGGGGCACCCCTATCGAGGACGTGCCGGTCCACACCACTGCTCTGGACTGGCTGCGCGACCAAGGACTCACCGGTTGCAAGGAAGGGTGCGCCGAAGGGGAGTGCGGGGCCTGCTCGGTGCTGGTCGCCCGCCCCGGCATTACGACCGAGACCGAGTGGGTCGCGATCAACGCCTGTCTCGTCCCGATCGCCGCCCTCGACGGCCAGGAGATCGTGACCGCTGAGGGCCTGGGCGCGCCGTCCGCCCTCCACCCGGTGCAGCACGAGATGGCCGTCCGGGGCGGTTCGCAATGCGGCTACTGCACACCGGGATTCATCTGCAGTATGGCCGCCGAGTATTACCGCGCCGACCGGGTGCCGAACGGCGCTACAGGTTCGCACGCGGATCCCGAGCATGGGCCGAACGGGTTCGACCTCCACGCACTCAGCGGCAACCTGTGCCGGTGCACCGGCTATCGGCCGATCCGGGACGCCGCATACGCTCTTGGCGCACCCGCGGCCGGCGACCGATTCGCGGCGCGCCGCACCGCACCCGTACCTCCCCCCGCGGCGACCGAGATCAGCTACGCGGGCCGCGAATTCGCTCGTCCCGCTACCCTCGCTGACGCACTGGAGCTGTTGCGAGTGTGGCCGAACGCGACCGTCGTAGCCGGGTCGACGGACTGGGGAGTCGAGGTCAACCTGCGGGGTACCCGCGCCGACTCCGTGATCGCGATCGACCGGCTGCCCGAGCTGCGCGGGCTCACCCTCGGAGACGACCAGATCGAGATCGGCGCGGCACTGACCCTGTCCGAGATCGAGCGCGGACTGGATGGTCGGGTCCCTCTGCTGGCCGAGCTGATCCCGCAGTTCGCGTCTCGCCTGATCCGCAACGGGGCCACCATCGGTGGCAATCTTGGAACCGGCTCGCCGATCGGGGACGCCGCGCCTGCGCTGCTCGCGCTTGAGTCGACCGTCCTCCTGGCGAGCGCGGACGGCGAG
>JALZAI010000150.1 GCA_030948475.1 Actinomycetota bacterium | reverse complement strand
ACGCCGGGGCACTGCGTCCGTGGGGGCGCTGGGTGACGCCGGGCGGCGAGGCTCGGCGCTACGACGCCCGCTTCTTCGTCGCCGCGCTGCCGGACGGTGTCGAGGCGCAGGACGTCACGAGCGAGTCGTCCTCGGCGGGTTGGCTCGGGCCCAGAGACGCCCTCGCGGAGGCGCAGCGCGGCGAGCGCGGGCTGCTGCCGCCGACGCTGGCGACCTTGGCGTCCCTGATGCCGTTCGGCTCGGTTGCCGCTGCGCTGGATGGGTCCGCTGGCCGCTCGCTCGATCCCGTTCAGCCGCGGCTGAGCAAGCGCGGCGACGGCGGGTACGACGCACTACTGCCCGACGGATCTCGCTTCGCCCTGCCCAAGTCGATGTTCCGATGAGCGAGCTCGTCTACGAGGGCCTGCGGCAGGTGACGCCGCTCGCGGCGGTCGTGCTCGCCGACAACCCGAGTCCGATGACGCTGGACGGGACGAATACCTGGCTGTTGGGTGCTACCGACTCGTCCTCGTGTGTCGTAGTCGATCCCGGTCCGGACTCCGCGCATCTGGAAGCGGTGCTCTCGGTTGCCGGATCGGTCGCCGAGATCCTGCTGACCCATGGGCATCCGGACCACAGCGAGGGCGCGCGCCGCTTCCACGAGATGACCGGCGCTCCGGTGCGTGCGCTGGACCCCGCTCACCGATACGGTGCGGAGGGTCTGGACGAGGGCGATGTGGTCGCGGCGGCCGGCATCGAAGTGCGAGTGTGGGCAACACCTGGGCACACGTCCGATTCGCTGTCGTTCCTGCTCGGTCCTGGCTCTGCCGGCGGTGCTGCGGTGTTGACCGGGGACATGATCCTCGGACGCGGCACGACTGTCGTCGCGTACCCCGACGGCGATCTCGCCGAGTACCTCGCGTCGTTGCGCCGGCTCCGCGAGCTCGGCGATGCGACTGTGCTTCCGGGTCACGGCCCGGAGTTGGAGAACGCAGGGGCCGCAGCAGAGTTTTATCTCGCGCATCGCGAGGAGCGACTTCAGCAGGTGCGTGCCGCGCTCGACTCGCTCGGGCCGTCCGCTATCGCGCGCGAGATTGTGGAGACCGTCTACGCGGACGTGGATCACGCCGTCTGGCCGGCCGCGGAGATGTCGGTCGAAGCGCAGCTTGCATACCTGCGGTCTCGCCGACCGACATGACTGTTCCGGACCCGCGAGCTGTCGTCCTCGAGCACGTGGCCGCGTTCAACGCACATGACTCGAAACGGCTGCTTGCGGGCTTTGCGCCGGGCGCCGTATGGGCCACCGGCGCCGACATGTTCCGAACGACGGACGAGCTGACGACGCTGTTCGACCCATGGCTCTGGACGCTCGAACCGTCGTTGGACGTGCGGACGCTGCTCGTTTCGGGGGCGGCTGCGGCCGCAGAGTTGCGCGAGGAACTGATTGTGGACGGGAAGCGGCGAAGCTTCGACATCGGGGTGTTCTTCGTCGTCGAGGACGGACTCATCGTGCGGGCGAAGGTGTATCGAGAGGGCTCAGCCGACCTCGACGGATCGCGAACCTGACGGTTGCTGCCCGCCATCTGGCCACCCGGGTGGCGGGTAGTAGATGTTG
This sequence comes from Actinomycetota bacterium, assembly GCA_030948475.1. Lineage (GTDB taxonomy): Bacteria > Actinomycetota > Actinomycetes > Mycobacteriales > Jatrophihabitantaceae > JALZAI01. The sequence continues at coordinate 9,080 of JALZAI010000150.1, read as the reverse complement.
TAGAGGTGACATCGCAAGCAGCGTTGTCACGGACAGCGGGCCGACAGCTGCCCGGATGAGCATCGCGGATTGGCGCCGTCGCTGCGTTTCTTCCAGCGCGCCAGCAAAGGGCGAGTCGAACAGGAGGCGAGATCAACGCACCGATTCGCATCGCTGCGCAGCTTCGACACGTTGTGGTTGGCGCCCCACGAACGTGTCAAGAAGAGCCGTAACCCCGGTGCACCCGCCCGCGCGGAAGCATCTCTACCGAGGACTCGTCCCCCCAGGTCTGCCAGCCAGCACGCGGATAGCGCGCAAACATCTCCAGATACGGACCAGGCGAGCACGACTCGATGAGCTGGTACTGCTCGTCGGGCTTGCGGGAGTGTTCCCGCTTGCGCGTCTCGAGAATGTTCACCTGACGGCGTCCCGGTGGGAGTGTGCGCAGATTGCCACGCACTCCGAACAGGATCGGCTCGGTCACGTTACGGAAATAGAAGCCAACTCCGCGCCCGTCCGGGCCACCGTCCTTGCGCCGCTTGGCCCAGATCAGGTTTGACACGTACCGGAATCCCCACGCCTGCATGACGAGCAAACCTTCGGGAACCAGCGCGTTCGGCACCCAGAGGTAGAGGTGCGCAGCCGAAGACGCCGCCGATGACACCGGCAGCGCGCAAATCTCCTCGACCGTCATGGTGTCGTAGCGATCGAGACGACGGTGCTCGGGCGCCACCTTGCCGGTGCGGTTCTGGAAGCGCCACGGCGGATCGGCCAGCACGGTCGCGAATCCGCCCGCGACGGACGGAAGCGGTGCCAGCCCACGCGGCATCGCGACGTCGGCACGCAGCGGCGCAGCAGCCCGCAATCGCCGAACGGGCGACCCCGAGCCGGGGACGGGTGTCGCCGCTGTCATCTGCTTGCATCCCCTGACTCGGCCGGTCGATGTGGTCGAGAGTGAGCGTAGGTTACTGGGCTGACGGTTTCGCCCGGCCGGCGCGCGAAAGTCTCAGCCATCGCCGAACAGATCGAGCTGGACGCCGATCGTCTCGGCTTCCAACATCCGCTCCGCCTCGCGATCCAGGACGGGGATGTCGGGCTGTTCGATGCCGTGATCCAGCCCGGACGGGCGGCTGACCAGTCCGGCGGTGTAGGTCTGCTGACTGATCGCGACGGCGAGCACCGGGCAGCCGCCGGCATCCCCGCGTCCCAACCGCCAGGTGAGCCGTTCCAGATTCGTCGTCGTGCTGGTGTTGAACCGCTCGGTGGCCTTGACCAGTCCGAAGCGCCGCGCCAGGTAATTCGCGGCGTGCTTGATGGACGCGTGGTGCCGCGTGATGACGACTGCCGCATCGAGGAATCCCGCGTCGTACATCGCCCGGAAGGCCGCGAGATCGCGGTCGAGGTTTCCGTCCTTTGCGTTCCACTCCACCTCGACTGCGACCTGGTCGCGAAAGTTGTCGATCTTGTGCGTCTCGCCGGCGAATTGGGTGGTCAGCACGTGGGCCTCGTCCGAGCCCCATGAGTGGCTGGTCAGCGTCCCGGCGATGTCGATCACCAGACCGGTCTCGCGCCAGCCACGCTCACGAAAGGCCAGATCGAGCTCGCGCGCGACCTCGCTCTTGTTGCCGCCGGGATCGAGCAGATGTGCTGCGCTCAGTTGGAAACCCGACAACACCTCGTCCAGGTCGCTGCGACAGCTCGGCGCGACAGTGGACAGGATCGCCGCCGCATTGCGAACCTCGGCGAAGCGATATCGCTCGAGCAGTTCGGCAGGAAGCGACGCCTGGTAGCTGTCGGTCAGCTGCACAAGACCTCAGCGGGCGCGACGCGCCAGGCGCTCGCGGTCGAGGATGACAACACTCTTGCCTTCCAGCCGCAGCCAGCCGCGCGAAGCGAAGTCCGCGAGCGCCTTGTTCACCGTCTCGCGCGAGGCTCCGACCAGCTGGGCGAGTTCCTCCTGGGTCAGGTCGTGCGTGACCCGCAACTGGCCGCCGTCGACGGATCCGAAGCGCTGAGCGAGTTGCAGCAGCTGCTTGGCCACCCGTCCGGGAACATCGACGAAGATCAGGTCGGCGAGCATCGTGTTCGTCCTGCGCAACCTGCGCGCGACGACGCGCAGCAGTTGCATCGCGATCTCCGGACGCTCCTGCGCCCATCTCTGCAACGCCGCCTTGGGAAGGACCGCCACCCGCGCATCGGTGACCGCTGTGGCGGTGGCGGTACGCGGGCCGGGATCGAAGAGCGACAGCTCACCGAACTGATCGGACGGCCCCATGATCGCGACCAGGTTCTCGCGCCCGTCCGAGGACTTCCGGCCGAGCTTGACCTTGCCGGACACGACGATGAACAAGCTCTCGCCGGGCTCGCCCTCGCGGAACAGCGTGGTGCCCCGCGGGGCGTCGATGATCTCGAAATCATTGGCCAGCGCCTCGACCGATCCTGGATCAACTCCCTGGAAAATGCCGGCCCTGCGCAGGATCTCTTCCACATCCGCTCCTTCGTCGCCAACCCGCCACTGCGAGCTGGGTCACATTCTGGCCGCGAGTCTAGAGGGTCCGCGACCCCGCGAGTCGATCAGGAGCGGCGCACGCGCCTGCGCTTTCGCCACCCGAGTCGCACCCGGAATCGCGACAGCGCCGAATCGGCTCCTTCGCGCACGAACGAATCGAGCTCGGCTCTGTTCGCCTCGTCGAAGAACTGCTCAATCTCGCGCTCGACCGCGGCCTGGGTCAGCGGTTCCTCGACGCGGCCCATGAAGAGCATGAAACCGAGTAGCACGAACGGGAACAGCAGCACCAGCAGGCCGATCATCACGTCCTATTGTGCCACCTGCTGCCGGAGCGGCTCGTAGGCTTGCAGGCGTGCGTTCCAATGAGGAAACGCCGCTCGCGCTCACCCGACGTGCGCGGCGGATCAATCGCGAACTGGCCAAGTTGTATCCCGACGCCCACTGCGAGCTCGACTTCAGCACGCCGCTCGAGCTGTCCGTAGCCACGATTCTGTCCGCGCAGTGCACCGACAAGCGCGTCAACGAGGTCACCCCGAAGGTATTCGCGCGCTATCGCAGCGCCGCCGACTACGCCGGCGCCGACCGCGCCGAGCTGGAGGAGTTGATCCGTCCCACCGGCTTCTTCCGCAACAAGACGTCGTCGCTCATCAAGCTCGGGACGGCGCTGGTCGAGGACTTCGGCGGCGAAGTGCCGCACACGCTCAAACAGCTCGTCACCCTGCCCGGCTTCGGGCGCAAGACCGCGAATGTCGTCCTGGGCAATGCGTTCGGTATCCCGGGCGTCACCGTCGACACGCACGTCGGCCGGTTGGTGCGCCGTTGGGGGTGGACGAGCGAGACCGACCCGGTCAAGGTCGAGCACATCGTCGACGAGCTGATTCCGAAGAAGGAATGGACGGACCTGTCGCACCGGGTCATCTGGCACGGCCGGCGCATGTGCCATTCCCGCAAGCCCGCGTGCGGGGTCTGCCCGCTGGCGCGGATGTGCCCGTCCTACGGGGACGGACCGACCGACCCGCAGCAGGCCGCGAAGCTGGTGCGCAGCGCAGCCGAGATGGCCGAAACGCTCGCATGACTGAGCTGACTGAGGTGCCAGTCTGGCTCGAACCGCTCGCCCGCGCGGCGCGCGCCGTCGATCCCACGGACCTGTCCCGGTTCCTGCCGCCCGAGGACGGCACCGGCCGGCCCTCCGCCGTGCTCATGACACTGGGCGAGACTGCGGACGGCCCGGGTGTGCTGCTCATCGAGCGCGCGGCCGACATGCGCGCGCACGCCGGCCAGGTGGCCTTCCCCGGAGGCTCGATCGACCCGCACGACGACGGGCCGGTCGGCGCGGCACTTCGCGAGGCAGAGGAGGAGGTCGGTCTCGACCCGGCCACAGTGCGGGTCGTCGCGCAACTGCCGGCGCTGTTCATCCCGGTCACCGGCTTCGTGGTCACGCCGGTGTTGGCCTGGTGGACGGATCCCCATCCGGTGGCAGCAGTTGATCCGGTCGAGGTCGCGCGCGCCGAGGTGGTGCCGATTGCGACCCTGGCCGAGCCGGCGAACCGGTTCCGGGTGCGGCATCCGTCCGGCTTGGTCGGTCCGGGATTCGACGCGGCGGGCCTGTTCGTGTGGGGGTTTACGGCCGGTCTGCTCGATGTGTTGCTACGCCTCGGCGGCTGGGCCCGGGAATGGGACACCGAACGCGAACGGCCGCTACCGCCGCACCTCGTTGGCCGTCCCAGCAGGTGAGCCCCGGCGTCTCAGGATGCGCCGGTACGGTCGGCGCATGTTCGCGCGCTCCCTGTCCGTCTGCCTGGGCGTCGCACTGCTCACGGCGGCCTGCTCCAACGATCAGGGTGCGGTGAACCGCCGTCCGACCACCGGTTCGGCGACCGCATCGACGGTCAACGGCGTCCAGCAGGTCACTATCACCGCGAGCGACGACTACCGCTTCCGCCCGTCGACCATCACCGTGCATCCGGGCAAGGTCGAGATCATCCTCAAGCATCCCGGGACCGGCGCGCCGCACGACTGGCAACTGCCGCGGTTCCCGGTGGACTTCGTCCCGCTAACCGCAGCCGGACAGACGCGGATGGCGAGTTTCACGGCGCCGAGTCCCGGCCGGTACGAGTTCGTGTGCACCATCCACGTCAAGCAGGGGCAACGCGGAACGATGATCGTCACACCGAAGTGACCGGATGAATTTCCTCGACCTGGTCATCGTCGTGGCGGCGATCGGGTACGGGGTCACCGGCTTTCGCAACGGCGCGGTCGTGGGGGTGCTTTCGCTCGTCGGCTTGTTCGTCGGCGCGGTGGTTGGCGCGCAGCTCGCCGAACCGCTCGGATCGCGCCTGGCCGAGGGACGCGCGCAGGTGCCCATCGCAATCTTCTGCGTGCTCGTCCTCGCGGTGCTCGGACAACTGGTCGGTGTTTGGGCCGGCAGTCGCCTCAAGGTCCGCTTCGTGCGAGCGGAGGCCGGCCGCTACGCCGACGCCTCGATCGGCCTGGTCCTCGGCGTGGTGGCGGTGCTGCTCGTGTCGTGGATGGTCGCAGTGCCGCTCGCTTCCTCGCCGTACCCGACCCTCGCGTCGGCAGCCAGCCATTCGCGGATCGTGCGCGGCGTCAACGACGTGCTGCCGGACGGCATGCGGCAGGTGTACTCGAAGCTGCGCCGCTTCCTCGACCGCAGCGGTTTCCCGCCCGTGTTCGGTGACCTGCCGTCCGCACCGATCATCGATGTCGCACCGCCGAGCAGCACGCTCTCGCCGTCCGTGCAAGCAGAGGTTCGTAAGGCGGCCCGCTCGACGGTGAAGATCTACGGCTCGGCGCCCGAGTGTCAGCGCCGCACCGAGGGATCCGGATTCGTGTTCGCGGACCGGTACGTCATGACCAATGCCCACGTCGTCGCCGGCTCCGGTCAGGTGACCGTGCAGGACGGGGGTGGCGCGTCGTTTTCGGCCACCGTGGTGCTCTAAGACTCGAAGCGCGACGTGGCCGTGCTGCGGGCGCCCGGGCTGTCCGCTCCGACACTGCGCTTCGCCGCGCGGCCCGCGGCGAGCGGTGATCCGGCCGTGGTGCTCGGCTTTCCGGAGGACGGCCCGTTCACGGTGCGACCGGCGCGGGTGCGTTCGCGCTCACAGGTCAGCGGCGCCGACATCTACGGCAACGGCAGCGTGCAGCGCGAGGTGTATGCGGTGCGCGCCGTGGTGCGCAGCGGCAATTCCGGCGGCCCGCTGCTCGCGCGTGGCGGCGCGGTGCTCGGCGTGGTGTTCGCAACGGCGTTGGACTCACCCGACACCGGCTTCGTCCTGACCGCCGGCGAGGTCGCCTCGGACGCGCGGCAGGGACGGACGGCGACGGCCCCGGTCACGACGGGCAGCTGCACCTCGGGTTAGGTGTGCGGTTTGGCCCAGCGGACCAGTTCGCCACTGATCAGCTCGGGCGCCTCGTTCTGCGGAAAGTGGCCGATCCCGTCGAGCAGGCGCCATTCGTAGGTCGCAGATACGAACTGCCCGGAGCCCTGCGCGGTCGCCGGCAATACGCAGGTGTCGAAGTCGCCGTGCAACTGCAGGGTCGGGGCACTGACCGGCACGCGCAACGAATCGGCGAACCGGCGGCCGTCCCTGCGCGGGAGCGAGCGGACCAGCCAGCGGAAGTGCTCCGACGCGCAGAACGCGACTGGATGGATGCGCATCGCCTCGGCATAGCGCTCGACGTCGGCGACGTAGCCGGGTGTGCCGCACCAACGCGGGCCCGTCCAGGCGTCGAACAGTTGGCGCACCCAGCGCGAGTCTCGAGCCAACAATTCCTCGGGACGTCGCGGCAGCTGGAAGGTGTGCAGCGCGTAGCCGGACGCGCGGCGTTGCGCGCGGTCGTGGCCGATCGCCGAGCGCAGGCGCAGCGGGTGTGCCGCACCGAGCACCACCACGCTGCGTACCGTCTTCGGATGGCGAGCCGCCATCGTCCACGCCAGTAGCCCGCCGATGTCGTTACCGACCACCATCGCGTCGCTCTCGCCGAGCGAGGTCACCAGCGCGGCCATGTCCGCGGCGAGGTTCGGCGCGTCGTAGCCGCGCGGCGGCTTGTCACTCGCGCCGTAGCCGCGCAGGTCGACTGCGACCGCTCGGTAACCGGCGTCAGCGAGATCGAGCAGCTGGCGGTGCCAGGTCCACCAGAATTGCGGGAAACCGTGCAGCAGCAGGATCAGCGGACCGGTGCCGATCTCTGCGACGTGCAGCGCGATGCCGTTCGCGCGGACGGTGCGGTGCGTCCACGGACCGTCGAGGAGGGCTACCGAACTGTCCGGGGTGTCGGGAAAGGGTCCGAATCCCATCAGGACTTCCTGGTGTTCGCCTTCAGATACGCAACGGTGTCCTTACCGGTGTCGATGGTTTGCTGCGGGGCCCTGACCCGCTTGACCTTCTTGACGCCCAGCCAGGCGAAGATCGCGACAAGCAGGAGCAGGAAGCCGAACACGATCAGGTAGGACAGCCAGCGCCACAGCCCGACCGCGACGAGGCCCTCGGCGAGCGCGATAAATCCGAAGATCAGCGAGAAGACCAGGACCACGGCCGCGGCGCCGAACAGGCCGACGCCGACGCCGGCATTCTTGACCGACGACTTCAGCTCGATCTTGGCGAGCTCGATCTCGCCGTGCAGGATCGATGACACGGACGAGGAGGCCTCGGCCACCAGGTCGCCGAGCGACGTTTCCGCCGCGTGCCGAGGGACCGCCGCGCCCTGCTGGGATGTCGCGGTCATGCGTCAGCTCCTCCGCTCGATGGACGAATGCCGTCGATCCTTGCAGGCTCCGGGTCTGCTGCGCATCAAGCTCCCGGAGCGGCCTGCCGCAATCGGGCCAGCAGCGCCGCCCCGTCCGGGCTACCGAGGCCGGTGCACGCATCCCAGCCCGGACCGGCCGAGAAGCTGCCGTTGTCCCCTGTGGTGACGTCGAGGAAGCCGGACGGCGAGGTCCCGGCGGTGGCCCCCGCGTAGAGACTCTGGACGAAGCCGGTGAGCAGCCCACCGGTGGCCTGGGCGAGTCGGGCGGCGAGTGCCGCCCAGAGTGGCGAGACCGCGCTGGTGCCGCCAATGACTGTCGACGCGCCGTCGACGAACACCTGGTAACCGGTCTGCGGGTCGGCGTTCCCGCTGACGTCGGGCACACCGCGCCCGGAACTGGGCACGCCCACATTGGCCTGCCAGCTCGGCTGCGCGAACGCGTCGCTGACCCCTCCTCCGGTGGCGCCACTGCCGCCGCCACTGTTCCATACCGCCTCGCTCGAGATCGTCCCGTTCGACGCCTGCAGGCTCGTCCCGCCGCAGGCAATGACGTTCGGGCTGGACGCGGGGAAGTCGCAGTGGTCCTTGCCGTCGGTCTGCCCGTCGGTACTTCCGTTGTCGCCGGCCGCAGCCGTGACGACGATGCCGAGCTGGACGGCGTCGGCGAAGGCAGCGTCCATCGCGGTTCGGGCCTGCGCCGTCCACGCGTCCTCACTCTGGCCCCAGCTGATACTGATCGCAGCCGGGGTCGGGTTGGCGTGGATCGCGTCGCTGACCGCGTCGAGGAATCCGGCGTCGGTGTTGGGCGCGAAGTACACATCGATCGCGGCCTTCGGGGCGAGTGCCCCGACGACCTCGATGTCGAGCAGCACCTCGCCGTCGGCTCCCTGCGGATCCTGGCCGGGCGCGTTCTGCGCGCCGTCGACACTGGCGGCGGTGACGGTCGGTGTCGTGAGCCCGAGTCCCTGGAAGTAGGTGTCGAGATCACTCTGGCCGAAGCCGCCGCCGAGCTCGATGATGGCGACCGCCTGCCCGGTGCCGTCGGTGCCCGGCGGGAACCGGTAAATCTCGCCCAGTTGCGGCGGTGTGTAGCTGGTGCTGCCGGCCTGGGGCGTCGCCGTCCGGAACTGCGTGCGCGCCTGCGGGCGGTCGTCCAACCCGAGCACCGCGATCACCCGGTCGGCCAGCGCGGGCGGGGTGCTGAGGTCGCCGGTGCGCTGCCGATGCGTGACCTGGCGTCCGTCCGGTGCGGTGCTGGTGACCTGCTCGAGGCTAGTGCCGAAAACCGTGCCGAGCGCGCCGATCGCGCCGCGCACCCGGATCCGTCGCGATGGGGCGTCGGTGGCGACGACAGCCAGTCCGGCCGCGGTTAGTGCCGAGGTGACGGTGGTGAGGTCGTCGGGATCGGCGCCGAGCTCACCATTGGTGCGACGCCGGAGCACGACGGTGACGTCGACCTCGGTGCCGGTGTCGAGCGGTTGCTGCCCGCTGGCGTTCGGCGCGGCGTCGCGAGTGCTGCCGGGAAGGAGGGGCTCTGGGGTGGCCATCATTGAGATCTACCAGGCCAGGGTCGCTAGCCTTCGCGGACGTGCCTGGTGACCCGCTCGCGCCGCTGCTCGAACTTCCCGGTGTGGCCGACGGCGTGGCCGCGACCCGGGCCGCGGTCGACGCGCTGCTGGCCAACCGCGCACTGCGCCGGCGCTCGGCTGACGTCTCGGCCGAGTCGTCGCTTCGCGGGGCATGGGCGTCCGCAGCGCTCAGCGGCGTCTATGTGTCGCTGGACTCGCTACGGTCCGGCGCGGCCGTCGGCGACCCGGTCGTGCAG
>JALZAI010000142.1 GCA_030948475.1 Actinomycetota bacterium | reverse complement strand
GACGACGAGTGTGAAAGCGCCGCCGGCGGCGGCGGCGGTGCCTGCGAGCACCGCGGTACGCCGGTCCAGTTCGGTGCGCTGCCCCGGGGGCAGTTCCCGGCTGGTGAAGACCGGGCAACCGCCAACTCGGGTGCACCGCCCGTCGCGTGCCAGCCCGCAGCCGTTGCCCCGGGGGCACAGCGTCCGTAGTCGCGGGACGGCGACGGCGCAGGTGCCCGGTTCGGGGCGCAGATCCAGGTCGCGCCGGGCGCGGGTTCGCAGCAACGCGTCAAGGCTGAGCACCCCGCCGGCACCGAACGCGATCATCACCAGCCAGGCGAAGACGAACACGATGTCGGAGCCGTAATAGTAGGGCGCGGTGTTCCAGCTGACGGTCAAGAAGAACGTCAGGGACAGCAGCGCCCCGCCGACGGCGGCGGCCCTGGTCCACAGGCCGGCGAGAGTACCGATGCCGACCGCGAGTTCGCCGAAGGCGATCAGCAGCCCGACCAGGGTCGGCGCGTGCGTCGACAGGCGCAGCAACGGACCGATCGGGCTGCTGTGCGCTAGCAGCAGCATCTGGTGCGCCACCGACGTCGGGTTGTGGAGATCGAGGTAGCCGGGGTTGGCCAGTTTTTGCAGGCCCGCGTAGGTGAAGGTGACACCGAGGAAGCCCCGAAGCGGCAGTAGGAGCCACCCCGGCTCGCTGCGCCACCGGGACCACGGCCGCTCCCTGGGGCGATTCATCTGGGTCGGAGCTCTTGAGGGCATGTCCGCATAATTGTCGACCGTCGCCTAAGAACTCGTTCAGATCTGGTTGCAGACTGCCGCGACGCCCTACCGTGGGTTGGTGACTGTGCTGGATGCTCCCCAGACGGATCGGCGCCCTGGTGGATGAGCGCAACGCGGCGTTGGCCGGCCTGCGGGTGCTGGTCGTGGAAGACGACGCGGCGATCCGCGGCCAGCTGGTCAAGGGGCTGAACCGGGTCGGCTGCCGGGCGACCGGAGCCTGCGGTGGGACGGCGGCGCTGCAGACCGCCGACGCGGGCCTGGTGCTGCTGGACCTGGGTCTGCCCGATATCGACGGCGTGGAGGTATGCCGACAGCTGCGGGCACGCGGCGGCCCGCCGATCATCGTGGTGACCGCGCGACAGGCCGTACCTGATCGGGTAGCGGCGCTGGACGCCGGCGCTGATGATTACATCATCAAGCCGTTCGGGTTCGACGAGCTGCTGGCCCGGATGCGTGCGGTGCTCCGGCGCGCCGCGACCGGCGGCACCGGTCGGCTCGGTTGTGGTCGGATCGGTGTCGACGTCGCTGGACGCCGCGCCTACGTCGACGGCCAAGAAGTGATCCTGACCGGCAAGGAGTTCGACATCCTGGCCTGCCTGGCGTTGGAACCGGGCCGGGTGGTCAGCCGGGAGGAGATCTTCGACCGAGTCTGGGACGAGCACTGGTACGGCCCCCGCAAGGTGCTCGACGTGCACATGGCCGCGTTGCGGCGCAAGCTCGGCGCCGCTGACCTGGTCGAGACCGTCTACGGCCGCGGGTTCCGGTTGAGCGGCCGATGACACGCCGGATCCTGGCGGCCTTCCTCGCCGTTCTCATCGCGGTCATCGCGGCCGTGATCGTCCCGCTCGGACTGACCGTCACCGCGCAACAACGCCGCGACTTCGTCCACGTCACGCAAGCCACGGGACTGACGATTGCCGCATTCGCCGAGGAGGACCTGGGCGACAAAGTCGCCCAGGGGCCGCTGCCCCAGTTGCTTTCGCGGGTCACTGGACCCGACGACGCGGCAGTGATCATCGACGCGACCGACGCGATCGTGGCCCAAACCGGCGTGCCCTTGCCCGCCGCGGAGCTTGCCGCTGCCCGTGCCGGTACAACGGTCCCCCAATCGGGAGACGATCGGATCGTCGTCTCGACCGTTGTCGGCGACGGCGAAAAACCCCTCGGCTGGGTCGTGCTTGCTCGCAGCACGGCGCCGCTGGAATCCCGGGCGCAAACGATGTGGCTGACTCTATGTGCCGCGGCGCTGGCCGCAATCGTTGTCGGGGCACTTGTCGGCTGGTCGCTGGCCAGGTGGATCGGCCGGCCGCTGAAAAACCTCGTCGGAGCCGCACGAGGAATCGGTGCCGGCGTGCCCACTTCCCGCGCCGATGACAGCGCAGGACCGGCGCAGGTCCGCGACGTCGCCGCGGCGTTCAACGACATGGCCGACCGGATCGCCTCCTTGCTGGAGGCGCAACGCGGCATGATCGCAGACGTGTCCCACCAGCTACGTACACCGCTCGCCGCGTTGCGGCTGCGCCTTGAACTGCTGGACCAAGACCCTCGCGGTGACCTCGCCGGCGATGTCGCCGCCATGCAGGAAGAGACCAACCGGCTCAGCCGATTGCTCGATGGCCTGCTCGCCGTCGCCCGCGCCGAATCGATCGTCTCAGCCCCGGAACCCACCCCCATCGCTGACCTGGCCGCCGCCCGGGTCACCGCCTGGGCACCCGTGGCGACCGAACGCGGCATCTCCATCGAGCTCGATCCGAAACCCGCCGTCGCCGCGATGACCGCTGGACACCTGGAACAGATTCTGGACAACCTGCTCGCCAACGCCATCGAAGCGGGCCCCGCCGGCACCCGCGTCGCGGTCACAATCCACCCGGAGCCGCCCGACGTCGTACTCCGCGTCGTCGACACCGGGACAGGCATGACCGCAGGACAACGCGCCCAGGCGTTCGCCCGGTTCGCCACCGACCGAGGCGACCACGGCGGCACCGGACTCGGGCTGGCCATCGTCGGACGCCTCGTCGCCGCCGACCACGGAACCGCAACCCTGCAGGAAACCCCCGGCGGCGGACTGACCGCCGAGGTGAGACTACCCGCCTGTCCCACCACGGCCTCATACCCCCCAAGTCCGAGTTGACAACCGACAAACCGAGGCACAACCGACGGCAACCCATCCATCTTGATGTGTCCCCGGCGCCCGGCGGGGACGATGCACCCGCGGCGTTTCACACTGGCCTCGGCGTACCCCAGGACCGTGAGGACTGAAGCAGCAACGCGAGGCGTGGTGGTCCTCCTGGTGTGTGGGGTGCGCGCTGCTGCAATGGCCTCCCGGGCATCGGGTCGCGACCGCATCGGCGCAAAACGAGCCCTCCGACGGCAACGGCGACAATCGCGGCGATGGCGTAGGTGGAGCCGTGGCAGGCGTCCGCGATGGAGCCGTTCGTACCGGTCCGGACGGCTTGGGCACGTGTAAGCGTCGAGACGGTTGGGAAATCAGCTCGCCTGGTATCGGTGCGACCGTTCGCGGGCCGAGTTTGGTAGAGCATCAGCTCCGCGCCGCGCACTCTGTTGTCAAACGCCCACCGCATCTGGAGTTCGCTATGCAGATTCTGCCGCACCTTCGCCGGGGCGTCTCAACATGATCACGGAAATTGGGCTCCTAGTGGCGTGTCGCCTCTAATTTGATGGGTATGTGTGGTCGGTTGTTCTGGTTGATACTTGACCGGAAGGATCTGACGGCATGCCTCGTCCGAAGGAGTTCACGGT
>JALZAI010000128.1 GCA_030948475.1 Actinomycetota bacterium | reverse complement strand
AGCCTGCGACGAGTTTGTGCATGTGGGACACCCTTTTTGTTCTGCGCGGGTCCAGACCGGCTCCGGACATCACACGTATAACATAGCAAGGTGTCCTAGATCAAGACGAATGTTATCTTAAATGTTTTTCGGACAAAGCGCGCGATCCGAACGTAGGCCAGACCCCGAGGTGAAGCCAGTCCCACCAAGCGCATAGCGAAGTCAACGAGCGCGAGCATGAGCAGCCCGCCTTCGGAGCACGTCCTCTGGGGAATGCGGGGATATTGCGGCAGCGGCGCGGTTCATCGGCGCCGGGGCAGGTCAGCCCTTCTGCGGGTTGACGCGCGCGCCGTCCGGCGTGCCCGCGGAAGGCGCTGACTCGGCTTTCGTGCCCATGTCGAGGTCACGCAGCTGCGATTCGAGGTAGCTCTTCAGGCGGGCGTGGTGCTCGCGTTCGAAGGTGCGCAGCTCCTCGACGCGGCGCTCCAACTCGGACTTGCGCTGCTCGAAGTGGGAGGTGAGGTTGGCCGCCCGTTTCTCAGCGTCCTGGACGGTGCGAGTGGCGCGAGACGTGCTCTGCTCGTCGAGCTGCTTGGCGCGCGACTCGGCGTCGCCCAGCTGCTTGTCGCTATGCGCCTTGGCCTGACTGATGGTCGACTCGGCCGCAGCATTCGCCTCGGTGAGCAGCCGCTCTGCCTCGGCCTTGCTCTGCGCCAGGTGCTGGTCGGCGGTCTGCTGCGCGAGCGCGAGGATCTGGACGGCCTGGACGTGTATGTCCGGCACAGCGGTGGCCGCCTGCTCCCCGCCGCCGGGAGCGATGGTCGCCTGTGCCGCCTCGATCCGCTGGCGCGACTCGGCGAGCTGCTCCTCGGTCTGCTTGAGCTTCTGCTGAAGTTCCACGACCTGCTGCTGTGCGCCGTTCTTGCCCTTCGACAGGGTGCGCTCGAGTTCGGCGATATGCGTCTGCAGTCGTCGGTTCTCGTCTTTCGCCGAGGCCAGCTCCGTGCTGAGCGCCTCGTCCGGGACTCCGGCCGTCGCGGCCTGCGGGCTGCTGGCGCCGTTGTCGCCGCGTCCCTTGAGGTCGTTGTTCTCTTCAATCAGGCGCGAGAGCTCCACCTCGACGACATCGAGGAAGGCGTCCACCTCTTCCTCGTCGTAGCCGCGCTTGCCGATAGGCGGCTTCTTGAATGCGACATTGTGTACTTCGGCAGGGGATAGCGGCATTCAAATCACCTCTGTGCTCGTCCGCGCCACAAGCGGCGCAGATCGGGATGCGTGCTTGGGTCCAGTGATACGGCGCTGGCTATTATCTGTCGATCTGGAAGGGCCCTCACGCGTTCGACGACACCACCCAGTAGAGGGCAAGGATAGCCAATAGCAGGATCAGGATGCTCAAATCCAAGCTGATTCCGCCGATGTGCAGCGGCGGCACCAGCCGGCGCAGCGCCTTGATCGGCGGGTCAGTGGCTACGTACACGATCTCCAGACCGACCGCAGCCACACCGACCGGACGCCACGAACGGGCGAACTGGCGAGTGGTTTCGACGACTACTCGCACCAGGATCACGACTATGTAGAGATAGAGGACGTAGCCGAGCACGCCCCACAACAGCGACACCGTGGTCCCCCTTCCGCCCGCAGATCGCCTTCTGTCGGCGCCGTCCCAACAGGCGCGCCGGTTCGGCACCCCTATCGTGCCACGATCTGCGTGGGCGGCCGCTCAGCGGCTGCGATCGAGTCGATCAGCCTTTGGCCTGCGCGCCCGGTCATCGCCGTGATCAACAGTGAAAAATAGCCGCTCCAGCAGGCATTTCTCTCTGTTGATCATCGAAGGTATGCGAGGAACCTGCCACGCTGACTAACTCTGGTTGAAGAAGCCGTTCTCGATGCGGGCCTTGTCCTGGGCGGTCACCGTGACGTTGTGCGGGCTGAGCAGGAACACCTTGGCGGTGACCCGCTCGAGCCGGCCGTGCAGGCCGAAGGTCAGGCCGGCCGCGAAGTCGACAAGGCGCTTGGCGTCGGCGTCGTCCATGTCGGACAGGTTCATGATCACTGGAGTATTGGCCCGAAACTGCTCGCCGATGGTGCGGGCCTCGTTGTAGGTACGGGGGTGCAGCGCGGTGATCTGGTAATTCTGGGAATCCGCGAAGCCGACCGAGCCCTTCGAGTAGGGATCCGGATCGGGATAGTCAACCGAGCGACCGTGGTGGGTCTCGGGGGTATAGCGAGGCTCTGCGGCGTCGTCACGGCGAGCCGGAACGCGATCACCATTGCGGTCCGCCGGCGCTCCGCTGGGGGGTCCGTAGCCGTCGCTGCCGTCGGCGTAGTCCGCGTCCTCGACCAGGCCGAGATACACGCCCATGCGATGCATGGCTCCGGGCATCGGTTCCTCCAGGTGGTGGGGTTCGTATTGAATATTGGTTGGATATTGGCTCAGGATGCGGGGGGCCGGCACGGCGGCCGACCCATTTGGACGCTAGCCGACGGCGGCCGCTCGAGGGCCGAGCAACGCCGATCCGACTCGGACGTGTGTGGACCCGTTGCGGACCGCCGCGGCGAGGTCGGCGCTCATGCCGGCCGAGATCGCGGTGGCGCCCGGGTGCTCGCGCCGCAGACCCTGCGACGCGCGGGCCAGACTCGCGAAGGCCGCATCGGGCTCCGCGCCGAGCGGCGCGATTGCCATCAGCCCGAGCAGAACGAGCTCGTCCTGTTCGGCGACGCAGTCGGCGAGCGCGGCCAGATCGCGCACGCCGACTCCGCCGCGGTCGGGGTCATCGTCGAGACTCAGCTGCAGGAACACCTCGAGCGGGACGCGTCCGGCGCGCCGCACGCCGTCGGCCAGGCGCGACACGAGTTCGATCCGGTCAAGTGAGTGCACGGCGTGCGCATACCCGGCGACCGAGCGGGCCTTGCGGGACTGCAGGCGTCCGACGAAGTGCCAGCGCGGCATAGGCTGCGGGCGGTCGCCGGCGCTGAGCAGCGCAGTCGTGTCAGCCACCTTGGCCGAGGCCTCCTGGGCACGACTCTCACCGATGTCGAGCACGCCGAGCTCGCCGAGCGCGACGACATCGGTTGCCGGATAGGTCTTGGTCACCGCGATCAGCGTGACCGATCCGGCGTCTCGTCCGGCCTGTGCACACGCCCGCTCGATCTGCGCACGGACCGAAGCCAGCGCGTCGACCAGCTCGGCGTGACGGCCCTCGTCGGGCGCCATGTACCCGGCATCCCTCGCTCGGTACCGTTCGCCCGGTCAGGGCTTGAGGAAGTCGGGCACGTCCAGGTCATCGTCGAGGCTGACCGGAGCGCGGGCCCCGTTCGGCGTGACCGGGACGTAGCTCGGCGC
>JALZAI010000123.1 GCA_030948475.1 Actinomycetota bacterium | reverse complement strand
GCATAGAACCCGGACCCGCCGATCAGAGCGCCGAACACCGAGGCGCTGTCCCAACGCGGCACGCACAGCCAGACGATCTCGCCGCGCGGACCGACGATCGCACCACGCTCACCGTCGGCCAGCAACGCGTACTCGCGCAGGACGTGCGGTTGCACGGTGATCGGGTCGCGTCGCGTTCTCGTTGTCATCAGCCGGTCCGCGCGGCCAGCGCGCCGATTCCGGCGGACAGGCCGGCCAGGGCCGCGCTCGCGAGCGCGATCCGTCGGTACTGCGGGAAGGCAACTGCCGCCGCAACCATGCTCAGGCTGTGCGCGGCGTCCACCGCGGCGCCGCCGAGCGCGACGGTCCGGCTGGGGCGCCAGGACGCGATTACGCCTTGGGCCAGCAGCCGGCCGCCCAGTAGACGTGGTATCCACGGGGCGGGGACGCGAGCCGTCCGGCCACCGGCCGCCCGGGCTAGCGTCTCGGGACGGGCGAGCAGCGCCAGCCCAAGGACGGTATCGGCGCCGGCCAGCGTCTGCATCATGCGCCCTGCCATCAGCGACGCCGCCAAGCCAGTGAACCCAGCGCTGCACCGATAGCGGCGAGGGCCGCGGCGAGCAGTCCGTGGTGGTGCGACGCCCACAGCTGCGGATCGCGCTCGTGCGAGGTGTCGTCGAAGATGCCGTGCGCACCGAAGTCGCGGCCGTCCGGGCCGTCCGCCGGATCCCACAGGTTGACCGGCGCGTCCCGATCGTGCGGGTGATCGGTCTGCTGACCCGCGAAGCCGGTCTTGCCGAGGTAGCGGTCGAGCAAGCCTGGCGCGACGGCATTCGCCGCCAGGGTGCCCATGGTGGTCGCACCCACCCAGTACTCGCGGCGCCTCGGGTGCTCGGCCGCGTACAGGACGCCGCGGGCGGCGAACTCCGGCTGGTAGATCGGCGGCACCGGCTGGGCATGGTGCGGCAACCGCGAGAGCACCCAGGAGAACTGCGGGGTGTTCACCGCGGGCATCTGCACCATCGTGGTTCGGACGTTGCTTTTTTCGTGCAACAGCTCGCAGCGCAACGCCTCGTTGAATCCCTGGATGGCGTGCTTGGCGCCGCAGTACGCCGTCTGCAGCGGGATGCCGCGATAGGCGAGCGCGGAGCCGACCTGGACGATCGTGCCGCGGTCACGCGGCTTGAAGTACTTCAGCGCGGCCATGGTGCCGTATACGTAGCCGAGGTAGGCGACCTCGGTGACCCGTTTGTACTCCTCCGGCTTGATGTGTTCGAAGCGGGAGAAGACCGAGGTGAACGCGACGTTGACCCAGATGTCGATCGGGCCCACCTCGTTCTCGACGCGCTCGGCGGCAGCGAACACCTGGTCGGCGTCGGCCACGTCGACCGGTACGACGATCGCCCGGCCGCCGGCCCGTTCGACGTCCGCGGCGGCGCCGGCCAGTCCCTTTTCCCCTCGGGCGAGCAGCGCGACGGTGTCGCCGCGCGCCCCGAAGGCCCGCGCGCTCGCACGTCCGATTCCTGCGCTCGCGCCGGTTACGACCACGATCCGCGGCATGTGCTTCTCCTCTTCTCGGTGTGGCGATCTCATGTCGGCCAGCCCAGCAGCCAGAGTTCCTCGTCGGGTACTTCGTTCCCCGCCGCGGCGAAATCATTGAGAACCGAGACCAGCTCGGCGCGGCGCGCCCGCGTCATGCGGGCGAGGATCCGCTCGGTCTCGACCCGACGCCGGGACACCACCACACGCACCACCCGCCTGCCCTTGGCCGTCAAGGTCAACGTCAACAGCCGGCGGTCGGCGGGATCGTCGGCCCGGTTCAGCAGCCCGGCACCGACCATCCTGTCGCAAACGCGGCTGGCCTTCGATATGTGGATACCCGCAGACTCGGCCACTGTCCCCAGCGATCCGGATCCGTGATCGGCCACGACCATCAGGATTCGCACGTCGACTGCCTGCAACTCGACGCCACCCGATGCGGCGGGTACACCCGCTGGCTGCGTGCCGCCGCGCTGGCCCAGGCGCACAACCTCCAGGTCTCTGGGCGCTGCGCCCGGCGCTGCACGTCCCGGTCGCCGCGACCGTCCCGAACCTTCGGCACGTGGAGTGCTTCGCCGACCACGCCCGTCTCGAACCGCTTCTGGTGGACGGTGTCCCCGAGGCCCGCTCCGGTGCCCTGCACGCGAGCGACGAGCCCAGACTCGGCACGCGGATCAGCCCGATGCCGCGCAATATCGCACCGGCTGACCGGCTCGCCGCGGTTCACTTGACATCGGTGTAGGACTCAAGTTTAGTCAAATTGTTGAGAATGGTCGCGTGGTTGCCACGATCTCGCGAGCGCTGCGCTCACCGCCCGATTTTCCTTATCGACCATCCGTAATATCTGGACGTCGCCAGTGGGACCCTTCTCCCGGCGGCAACGTCACCGGGGAGGGCGAACTGACCTAACAACTCATGAGCTAGCCCGGCGGTTTAGGAGCCGGCCGCTGACCATCTCAGCATTTTGCGAACAGGAGACTTCCGATGATCATTATTGGTGTCGTGCTGCTTCTCGCGGCCGCGGTCTTCGGGCTGGACCTGTTATGGAAGAACACCTTCAAGCTCAACAACCCGGTCGTGGTGTTCGGGCAGAGCCTGGGCATCGACCACGCCGGTTGGTTGTTCCTCGCGGGGGCTATCACCGGCGCGGCGATCATGCTCGGGATCGGACTGATCCTGGCCGGGATGCGCCGCAAGGGCCACAGGGCCGTCGAGAATCGCCGTGATCGCAAGCGAGCGAGGAAGACCGAAGAAGCGCGCGAGAAGCTGGAATCGGACAACGCCTCGCTGCGCGACGATCTCGAGCGGGAACGCAACAGCCCGCCAGCCGCGGGCGGTCGCGGTCTGGGGAGCGGCTCGGACAGCTGATCCGGTCGCGCAGGAGTTCATCTTCATGAAGAGCTATCAGCGCTGGTGGCGCTGGACGGTCCTTGCGGCTGGCGTGCTCGGGACGATCTTGGCGGCGATGCTCATGCCGCGGGGGACGATCCTGGCGGTGGCCGGTGGCACGGCCGTCGTGGGAGCGTTGCTCGGGTTCGGTGTCTACACCCAGCCCGTCCCCGGCGAAGGCCGCAGGGAACCGGTTGGGCGCCCTCCGCACGTTCGCTGGCCGCGGCGGCTGGCCTGACGGCCGCCCGCTACGTGGCTGACACCCGCTACACCTCAGGCGCCGAAGGCCGGACGAATGGCTGAAACCCGGCATCGCTCTGGACGAGATTGCGGTGACTGCTTAGGCTCGTGGAGAAGGTGCTGCAGCGTCCCCCGCTCCGTACCGGTCGGCGCAGTACCGGCGAACCAACCGCGATCCACAAGTCGCACCGATATCCTTTGGACTCGCCTCGCGCGGACAGCCTGAGTCGAGCGCAGACCGATTTGTCAGGGGTGTCCATGAGGCCACTCGCCCGTAGAGCACCGCTCCTGCAATCCGCTGCTGCGGCGCGGAGCGCGAGGCGATCACCGGAACGGAGACAGCACAGATGACCGAGCACACCCCGTCGCCAAGCGAGGAATCGAACGATCCGTCGCTCGGCGAGTTGGTGAGCCGCATGTCCGAGCAGACCAGCCGATTGATCCGGGACGAGTTGCGTCTCGCGCAGGCAGAAATGACCGCGAAGGCCAAGAAGGCGGGTCTCGGCGCGGGCCTGTTCGGCGGCGCGGGCTTGATGGCCCTCTACGGCCTCGGCGCCCTGGTCGCGGCCGCAATCCTTGCGCTCGCCGGCCCGCTGAAGGACTGGCTCGCCGCGCTGATCATCGGCGGCGCTCTGCTCGTCGTTGCCGGACTCAGCGCGATTGTCGGCAAGGGTCAGGTCACCCAGGCGACACCACCACTGCCCGAAGAGGCGGTCGCCGGAATCAAACGCGACGTCCAGACACTCAACCCGAGGAACAGCTCATGACCAGCGCGAACGAGCCCGCATCGGGCGACGCGGACGCGATCCGCAGCGACATCGAACAGACCCGTGCGCAGCTCGCCAACACCGTCGACCAGCTCTCGGACAAGATGAATGTCAAAGCGCAGGCCAGCGACAAGGTTGCCGAGGTGAAGGGCAAGATCGCGGACAGCGCCGCTAAGGCCAAAGCTGCCGCGCCGCCCGGCGTACAGCGTGCGATCGACAAGGCCAGCGAGAAGGCGACGCCGATCGCGCAGCAGGTGGGTGCCAAGGCCCAGCCGTACCGCGGCAAGCTCATTGCCGCCGGGGTCGTGCTCGTGCTGCTGATCGTGCGTCTGTCGCGCCGCGGCGGTGACGAGTGATCTCGCTGATCTACAAGCCGTTCGGCCTGCTCGTCAGCGTGCTTGGCGGCCTGCTGGCCGGAAAGCTGTTCAAGCGGCTCTGGCGTGCGGTCCGCAGCGAGGACGACACCCCGGACGCGAAGGATCGTGAACGCGGCTGGACCGAGATCGCCGCCGCTGCCGCTGTGGAAGGCGCGGTGTTCGGCGGCGTGAAGGCCATCGTCGACCGCGCCGGAGCCGCCGGCTTCGCACGCGCCACCGGTACCTGGCCAGGGAACACCGATCCGATCAAGAAAACGGATTGAGATCAGGTACAGCGCGACCCGCATGCGAGAATCTAAAGCAATCGTTGCCTGCCTCAGGCGAGCGCCGCCGAGGCGCGTTTCGGTTGACGTGCGCTGAACCGCCGTAATGAGGCGCCGATATATCAGCCGCGCCCGACGGCCTTTTCCAGCTGCGCCTTCGACATCGTCGAGCGGCCGCGGATGTTCTTGTGCTTGGCCTCTTCATAGAGCTGAGCCTTCGTGCGCCCGGCCGATCCCGAGTGTGAGCGCAGCCCGCCGCGCCGCGAGGACGAGATGTCCGAAGTCGACGTCTTACTGGCCTGCCGCGACTCGCCGGACCGGGCTCGCTCCTTGTTGACGGTGCGGGCCGCGATCTCCTCTGCCGTGCCCTCGTCGCGGCCCCGCTCCTCCAGGCCGTCCTTGATGTGCTCGTACTGCCGTTCGCGTTTGGCGCTCCAAGCCTGCTGCGGCATCGGCTACTCCTTTCCTCGTCCCGAACGATATGCGTTCGGTCTTCACAGGCAGTGACCGGTTCTACGGCGCTGCATCGACCACAGCCGAGGAAAAGTGGCGTCGCCGTGGCGCTGATTCCGCCTGGACGACCAAGTACGTTGACGTAGGACACCGTGTTGCGGAGCCGGGCAGGGGAGCTTCAGTGCAGCTGTGGCGTCCGGTGCTGCTGGTGGTCGCCGGGATCGGTGCCGGGCTGACCGGCAGTATCGCCGGTCTCGCCTCGCTGATCAGCTACCCGGCGTTGCTCGGTGTCGGGTTGACGCCCGTCATCGCGAACGTCACGAACACCGTCGCGCTGGTTTGCAGCAGCGTCGGCTCGGTGACGGGTTCGCGTCCCGAGCTTCGCGGCCAGGCGCCTCGCGTCCGTCGGTTGGGCACCGCGGGGGTATTCGGCGGCGTCGTCGGTGGCGTGCTTCTCCTCGCGAGCCCCGCCGGCGCCTTCGAGAAGGTCGTGCCCTGGCTCATCGGCTTCGGTTCGCTGACCATCCTGCTGCGCTCGCGCCCGCCCCACGATCCCGATGCTCCGCCGCATGCTGACTCCCGTCTGGTTCTGCTCGGCGTATTCGTGGTCGGCATCTATGGCGGCTATTTCGGTGCCGCGGCCGGAGTCCTGCTGCTCGCCCTTCTGCTGGCAGCCAGTTCCGACACCCTTGCTCGGTGCAATGCGCTCAAGAATGTCGTACTGGGCTTGGCCAACCTGGTAGCAGCCGTGCTGTTCGTGATCTTCGCGACGGTGGATTGGGTGGCCGCCGTGCCACTTGCCGTGGGGCTGTTCGTCGGCGGCCGCGTGGGTCCGATCGTCGTGCGCCATTCCCCGGCCCGTCTGCTACGCGTCCTTATCGCGATGGCCGGAATCGGCCTCGCCATATACCTGGGCGTCGACGCGTATGGGGCACGACCCTGAGATCGCCGACTCGGAAGTTCAGGGCAACGACAGGTATCTTCCCGATGCCGCGGCGACGTTGGACGTCGCATGCTTGTCGTGTCGAATTCACCGCGATGGAAAGAAGAAATCATGGAAACTGTGCGTGCCGCATTTCGCCGCGAGGGGTTCGTGCGCGTGCAAGATGGCCGCGTCCTCGGTGGCGTGATCGCCGGGCTGGGCCGCCGGTTCGGAATCGATCCGTGGCCCGCGCGGCTGCTGTTCGTAGTACTGCTCATGCTGATCCCGGGGAGCCAGCTCTTGATCTACCCGATTCTGTGGATCATGATGCCGTCAGACGTCGACGCTTCTACGGCTGTGGCAACCGGCGCGTCCGGGCCCAAGTCCCCAAGCCGATAGCAATAGCCAACGATCAACCAATGGGCTCACGACAGGTATGCGCCCTTGCTTGTTGGGTCAGCGACGACGTCTCTTCGGCGGTGAAGTCAGCCCGGGGGGACGTGGCGGCTCAGAGGGCGGCGATAGCCCGCGTCAGCTGCTTCTCGGTCTTGCTGCCCAGGCGTTCGAACTCGATCTTGGCTACCGGGGCACCGAGTTTGGCGGCGCCATGAAGTTCGATCTCGGCGTGATAGGTGATCTCGCTGCCGTCGTCCGTATCGCGCACGGCGATGTCGTCGGTCGAGGTTGCCGTATCGTTCTTGCCGACGAACGTCACGCGTCCCGCTTCGAGCGCCTCGAGGGTGTAGGTCAGGTCGGTCTCCTTACCCAGAACTTTCGAGACGTTGTGCCAGGTGGACCCGACCATGACCGGTCCGCTGTCCTGGCGTGCACAGCTCTGGGTGCCTGGATCCCAGTCGACGGCGTGGCTGAAGTCCTTGAGGTAGTCGATAACCGTCTGGACGGGCTTGTCGACGATGAACGTGCGGGTGACGTTAACCATGATTCTGCTCCTCAATCGGATGCGGCGGACATCGTTCGGGCCTTTGGAGCCCCATTCGAGGTCCTTTTTTTGTCGGTCTATGTGGAACCATGCTTCGCCTTCGCGCGCTCGATTCCGTTGACGTTTGCGACGACGCGCACGGCGTCACCGTCTGCTGCTTCGACGCTGGTCATCGCACTGAAGTACGCGGGCAGGTTGCGGATCTCGGAGAGGTAGTCGAATAGTTTGTCGGCGGGAGCGTCGATGTCGGCGCTGTGCTGGTGATCGCTCATGCATTACTCCTGGTGGTTGTGCGGCACGTGCCCGCTGCCGCTCGTCTCCCCGCCCGGTCCGGCCTTGTGCTCGTCGTTTGCGGCCCTTAGCTGATTTGCTTGTGCTGCTCCTTGGCACGCATGCGGGCGAATTTCCGACCCGGTGCGCTGTCGAGCGGGACGCTGCTTTCGGCGTATTCCTCGCGGTAGAACGAGACCGTCCAAGCTCCCATCTCGATCCTGGTCCCGGTACGCAGTACCGCCGGTTCTCCCGGCCGGCCATGCACGCTGCCGCTGATCGGCGACCCGAGCGGGACGTAGACATAGTTGTCGTCGTCGTCACGTCTGATTTCGGCGTGGTGCCGCTCGAGTCCGTCTAGCCGCAGGCCCGCGTCCGGGGAGCTGCCGATCGTGGTGACGCGCTCGACAAGCTCGAATTCACGCTGCGGAGTGTGGGTCTGCATCTGACCGCCGAAGGCGAAGATCAACCGAGGATGACCGAGACCAGGCGTGGCCTGTCGGAGCCGGCCCGTCATCGGCGTTGGCGCCGTCGGTCAACCGTGGCGGTCATGAACCGGCCGGCACGTCACCGCGCCACCCGCCGGACTCATCGTCGCGCTGTTCGATGAAGTTCTTGAACCGTGCCAGGTCAGCCTTGACCTGCCGGTCGTCGAGTCCGATCGCGGCGCCGACCTTCTCCGCCGCGCCGTCCGGTTGCCAATCGATCTGCGCGGTGACCCGCGAGCTGGTCTCGCTCAGGTGGTGGAAGGTCACCACGCCGGCGTGCGTAGTGCCGTCTGTGCTCTTCCATGCCACCCGCTCGTCGGGGTGCTGCTCGGTGATTTTCGTTTCGAACTCGCGCCGCACTCCGCCGATCGAGGTTTCCCAGTGTGTGTGCGTGTCGTCGACCTGCGTGATCGCGTCCACGCCACCCATGAACTGCGGGAACGACTCGAACTGCGTCCACTGGTTGTACGCCGTGGATACCGGAACCTCGACATCGACAGATTGCGTGACCGTAGCCATCAGACTCCTTCTGTGGGGGTAGCCAAACCTGGCTACGCCAAGTGGTCTACCCGGCGACGACGACTCGTAAACTTATGCAGAACTTGTGCACCACTGATTGTGGTGAACGCTGTTCGAGAGGGACACTGGGGCGATGGTCACCACCGAGCTAGCCGACCGCGACAGGGACGTAGGAGTCGGTCTGTCCGTTGCCGCCGTGGCGGCTCGCGTCGGCGTGGCGACATCGACCCTGCGCTCATGGGAGCGTCGTTATGGAGTAGGCCCGAGTCGGCGCTCGACCGGCGGCCACCGTCGATACACCAGCGCCGACGTCGCGCTCCTGCAGCGCCTCCACCGCCTCGTCCGCTCCGGCGTGCCTACCGCGACGGCAGCAGCACTCGCTCTCGCGCCCGTACCTGCTCCCCGCGCTCGACCGCCGGACGGCCGGCATGGCGTGTTGGAGACCGTCGAGCGTCAGTTCGCCGCAGCCAGCGAAGCGCTGGACTCCCGAAGTCTGTCGCGCCTGGCCGCGCTTGCGCTCTCGCACCACGGCGCGGTGAAATCCTGGGACAGCGTCTTCGCTCCGCAGCTGCGTTCGCTTGGCGAGCGATGGGCGAGGACCGGCGTCGCCATCGAACGCGAACACGTCACCGCGGCGGTGGTGCAAGCCGCCCTGACCCGCCATGCCGAACGTCACCGGCCCAAAGGCGCGCCCATTACCGTACTGGCCGCGGCGACCCAGAACGAGCAACACACGCTTCCCCTCGATGCACTGGCCGCGGCACTCGCCGAAAACGGTGTGGCCACCCTCTCGCTGGGCAGTTTGCCTCCCGCGGCGCTGCACACCGCCATCAGCGACACCGCACCCGCCGCTGTCGTCCTCTGGGCCCGCGGCACCGCCTCTGCCGACGTCCGCACGCTGCGTGGCCTGCTCCGGATCACCCCGGTGGTCTGTGCGGCTGGCCCCGGATGGAAACCCCGACGTCTGCCGAGCGGCATCACTCACCTCCCCGATCTCGCCGCCGCCGTCGACACCATGCTCGACCTGACGATGGCAAGCCAGACTTCGGCCGACGTCGAAGGTGAGAGATCGGCGGCCAGGACAACGAAACGTGAGCATAACTGACCGCTGGCTCCGTCACAGCAGGTGTTGTGCTGCACAACTTCCGCACAAGATCACCGCATCGTACCTGGTCCTCACGTGATACGTTTCGTCACACAGTTGGAGGCGCTCGTCGCCGCCTGGAGCCGTCTGAAGTCGCTCAACCGTCACCGCCGAGTCCGTCCCACCCGAGTTGCGGCGCGACGGTGAGCAAAGGAGAACGAATGTTGCCCTCACCCGGCTCGCCAGCCCAGATCGTCGTCACCACGGGAGACACGGGAGCGCTCAAGGTCGTCGCGGTCCGCGTCGATGACACCACCTCCACGGTTCAACTCCAAGGTGAGCTGGATCTGAGCACCGCCGAACTGGTCAGCGCTGCACTGGACAACCAGCTAGCACGCGGACACCTTTTCGTACGCCTCGACCTTTCCCGGCTGAGCTTCATGGATTGCGCAGGGCTACGCGTGTTCCTGCACGCGCACAACGAGTTCCTCAACGCCGGAGGCGCCCTTGTGCTCACCGGACTCCAACCCCGCATCCTCCGCCTGCTCAGCATCACCCAGCTGGAGGAAACCCTGTTTGTCGCCGAGCCCCACGACCTGTCACGCCTCCCAAGAGTGGCTACCGCTCTGCCGGCAAAGAGCGCCTCCTGAGCGACGCCGGGCTCGCACCTCCGCGGTGGAGGTAGACCAGAGCGAAACTCAGCCAACACCTCGCTGGTGTGCACTGCGCGATTCGGGCTCCACCCGCGGCTCGGCACCGAGCCGTTCGATCTTGGAGCCGAGCTCCTCGTAACCGCTGAACCCGACGGAATCCGGGGGTCCAGTGTGGTAGCCCCGACCGGATTCGAACCGGCGCCACCGCCTTGAGAGGGCGGCGTCCTGGGCCGCTAGACGACGGGGCCCCAGATACTGCGCTGGGGTACCAGGACTCGAACCTAGACTAACTGAACCAGAATCAGTTGGGCTGCCAATTACCCCATACCCCACAGCAGGCTCGTCCGGCACTGCGCCGCGCGAACCGTCGCCCGACTCTACCGGAGCCCGGAAAGCGGTCCAAACGGCCGCGCACCTGTCAGGCGAGGGCCGCCGCCAGGCGGGCGAGTGATCGCTGCGGCCCCAGGATCGCCATCGATTCGAACAGCGGCGGCGACACCGAGCGTCCGGTGATCGCGACCCGAATTGGGCCGTAGGCATTGCGCGGCTTGAGCCCGAGGCCCTCGACGAGCGCAGCGTTCAGCGTGTCCTCGATGGCCGTTGCCGTCCATTCGCCGATACCTTCCAACGCGCGCAGGGCCGCCGCCACCGCAGCCCGACGCGCTTCGCCGAGCTGCTTAGCCGCGGCTGCCTCGTCGACCCGGAACTCCGGCTCGGGTACCAGGAGGAACCGCAGCATCTCGACTCCTTGGCCGAGCGTCACGATGCGCTCCTGCACCAGCGGCGCACCCGCGTCCAGCACCTCCGAGTCGGCCGCGAGTCCCGCGGCGACGACGTAGCCGGCAAGGCGATCGCGGAAGTCTTCGGGCGCAAGCAAGCGCAGGTGCGTCGCGTTGATCGCCTCGCATTTCTTCGGATCGAACCGCGCGGGGTTGGCGTTGACATCACCGATGTCGAAGGCCTCGACCATCTCCTGCAGCGAGAAGATATCCCGGTCGTCCGCGATTGCCCAGCCCAACAGCGCGAGATAGTTGACGATGCCCTCGGGGACGTAGCCCTGCTCGCGGTAGGCCAGCAGCCGTGACTCGGGATCGCGCTTGGACAGCTTCTTGTTGCCCTGCCCCATCACGTACGGCAGATGTCCGAAGTGCGGCACGGCGTCGGTGACGCCGACGTCGATCAGCGCCCGGTACAGCGCGATCTGGCGCGGGGTCGAAGGCAGGAGGTCCTCGCCGCGCAGTACGTGGGTGATCCGCATCAGCGCGTCGTCGACCGGATTCACCAGTGGGTAGAGCGGATCGCCGTTCTGGCGCACCACGACGTAGTCCGGTACCGACCGAGCGGCAAAGCTCACCTCGCCGCGGACGACGTCGGTCCAGCTGATGTCCTCGTCGGGCATGCGCAGGCGCAGCACCGGCTCGCGTCCCTCGGCGCGGAAGGCGGCCGTCTGCTCGTCGGTCAGTGAGCGGTCGTGGTTGTCGTAGCCAAGTTTCGGATCGCGACCGGCCGCGCGATGGCGCGCCTCGATCTCCGCGGCGTTCGAATACGACTCGTAGAGGTGCCCGCCGGCGAGAAGTCTCGCCACCACTTCGCGGTAGATGTCGCGCCGCTCGCTCTGCCGGTACGGGGCGTACGGACCGCCGACCTCGGGGCCCTCGTCCCAGTCCATGCCCAGCCAGCGCAGCGAGTCCAGCAGCTGCTCGTAAGACTGCTGGGAGTCGCGCGCGGCGTCGGTGTCCTCGATCCGCAGGACGAACGTGCCGCCCACATGCCGCGCGTACGCCCAGTTGAACAGGCAGGTGCGGATCAGTCCGACGTGCGGGTTGCCGGTCGGGGACGGGCAGAACCGGACCCGGATCATGCAGAGCGCACCTGGTTGCGCAGCGCGCCGATGCCTTCGATCTCGACGGACACACCGTCGCCGTGGACGAGCGGCCCGACGCCCGCGGACGTACCGGTCAGGACCACGTCCCCCGGCAGCAACGTCATCACTGCCGACATGAACGCGATCTGCGTGGGCAGGTCATGGATCATCTGACTGGTCCGCGCGTCCTGCTTGACCTCGCCGTTGACCCGGGTCGTCACGCGCAGGTCGGACGGGTCGAGGACCGTTTCGATCCACGGCCCGAGCGGGCAGAACGAGTCGTAGCCCTTCGCCCGGGTGAACTGACCGTCGGCGCGCTGCTGGTCACGGGCAGTGACATCGTTGCCGATCGAATAGCCGAGCAGGTAGGACAACGCGTCGTCGGCCGCGACGTTGCGCGCCGGACGTCCGATCACCGCCGCCAGCTCGCCCTCGTAGTGGACCTCACTCGAGGACGGCGGCAATCGGATCGTGTCACCGTCGCCGATGACCGACGTGGACGGCTTGAGGAAGATCAGCGGCGTCTCGGGCGCGGCGCCACTGCCCATCTCCGCGACGTGGTCGGCGTAGTTCTTCCCGATCGCGACCACCTTGCTGGGCAGGATCGGTGACAACAATCGGACATCGGGCAACGCCCACCGGTCGCCGGTGAAGGTGATCGCGGCGAAGGGATGGCCGTCGATCGCTGCGACGGTCAGCGCGTCCCGGTCGGCGCCGCGCGGTCCTTCGACAGTTCCCCAGCTGACGCCGGACGGGGCGGACGCTGAGCCAGGG
>JALZAI010000117.1 GCA_030948475.1 Actinomycetota bacterium | reverse complement strand
CTTCGGTACTCAGGCGGCCGCGAAGCAGTACACCAAGGCGGCGGTGGGCTCATCCTCAACATTTCCTCGGTGCTCCAATAGCCGCACCGCTCGGCCGGGAATCAGCGGTTGGTGGGTACGAAATTCTTCCGCCGATCCACTCCGATCGTTGCGCGCGATCACGGCGGCTGACCCACCACCCGGCGTTCGTGACAGCGCCCCGCGACCAGCCCAGATCCGCCGCGGGGCCAGACGTCTGCGCGGGTCTGCTCAGCGCAGCCACCGGTGCCGGTGCCCACGCCGAGCTCGGCGCGAGCAAGCCGGCTGGGGGCGTCTGGCGTTGGGCGCCGTGGCTGTGTG
The DNA here is from genome assembly GCA_030948475.1 of Actinomycetota bacterium. Lineage (GTDB taxonomy): Bacteria > Actinomycetota > Actinomycetes > Mycobacteriales > Jatrophihabitantaceae > JALZAI01. The sequence goes on along the minus strand of JALZAI010000117.1, from coordinate 3,500 downwards.
AGAACGTGAGCGCCGCGGACCTGCCCCTCGGCGTCGGTCTGGATCCGGCGGTAGGTGTGCGCGGGCGATGAACTGGCCGGGTGGGCGCGGCTCGAGGAACAGCAGCCGCCTACGGTTCGTTCTTTCCAGTGGAGCGGTCGCCGGCGTCGTCGGCGACGTCGTCCCGGAAGAGGCGAGTACAAGCCATGACCAGCTCGAGTACGACCCACGCGGTCGATCCCACCCTCAAGCCCGACCGGGGGCGCCGCGATCCGGTGCGTGGTGTTTTCTCACTCGGGCGTTGGGGTGGCATCCCGGTCGCGGCACACTGGACCGGGCTGTTCACGCTCGTGCTGTTCGCCGAGATCCTGGCGACGTCGGTGCTGCCGTCGGCGCGGCCGGGATCGGCGACGATCGGGTACTGGCTGGTGGGTCTCGTGACCGCGGCGGTATTCCTGTTCACGTTGCTTGTGCACGAGTTCGCGCATGCACTTACCGCGCGTCGAAACGGCGTCGGGGTCAAGGGCATCACGCTGTGGATGTTGGGTGGCGTCACAGAGTTCGACGGTGACGCGGCGTCGCCACGCGCAGACGGTCTGATGGCCGGAGCCGGGCCGGCCGCCAGCCTCGGCGTAGGCGCACTGAGCGCGCTGCTCGGGTGGTGGGTCGGAACGTCGACCCTGATCGGGGCGGCCCTGGGCTGGCTCGGCCTGATCAGCGTGCTTCTCGCGGTCTTCAACCTTCTGCCGGGCGCGCCGTTGGACGGCGGTCGCATCCTGCGGGCGGTGCTGTGGGCACGCTCCGGTGATCGGGCGCGCGCCGAGGAGTCGGCCGGGCGGGCCGGGCGAGTGGTCGGATTCGTTCTCGTTGGCCTCGGTCTGCTCGAATTCTCGCTCGGCGCAGTAGCGGGTCTGTGGCTTGCACTGATCGGCTGGTTCGTCATCAACGGTGCGACCGCGGAGCGGCGGCACGCCGCGGTTGCCGGACTGGCGAGTCTGCGTGCCGTTGACGCGATGACGCCCGCGGCGGACGTCGTCCCGGACTGGTGGACGCTCGAGCAGTTCTTCACCCGCGCGACGGGACGCGGTGACGGCCAGGACACGCTGGCACTTGTCGACTTCGGCGGCGCAGCGACGGGAGCGCTGAGCATTCGCGACGTCGATCGGGTTCCGGTGCTCCAGCGTGACGACACACGACTTCACGACCTCGTACGGGCCCGACACGGCGCCCCACTGCTTGTCGCCCGCGACACCGCTCTAGTCGCCGTCGCTGCCGGGCTGCGTGCTTGCGGCGGAATCGCCGTAGTAATCGACGATGACAGGCACCCGATCGGCACAATCAGCTCGTCCGACCTAGCGCGCGCGGCTCGGACCCACGCTGACCGCACGGACGCCACACCCGGGACGCCTGTCACGGCCCAGTGATCCCGGTCGGGCCGCCCCGAGGCTGCGCAGCGCACAGGCGAAACCTCATGCCCTGCCGGTAGGCGGTCACACCAATCATCGTCGTGACGATCACGAGCAGTCGAGTGTTGGCATGACTAGTGATGACCTATCGCCTTGGGTCTCGGACCCCCTATCGCACATTGTGGGTCGCGGTACCTTGGTCAGCCGCCTGCCATCGCGCCGATGACTAGAAAGGGTTCTCGTCCTTCCACGACCGCGGCGGGAAGTGCCGTGTCGGGTGAGTCGTGGGACAGGTCCTGCTCGCAGGCGAAGAAGCGCACGAACGAGCGCCGCAAACCCGTCGTGGGGTCGCGCAACGTTCCGCTCAGGCGAGGGTAGGTGGCCTCGAGGGCGTCGATCACTCCGCGTTGAGTGGGCTCGGCATCGAGGTGCACCTCGCGTTCGCACCCCGCTAGCTGCCGCAGGTGAGCCGGGAGCACGACACGGATCGTCACAACGTCTGCACTTCGACCGAAAGCACCGCCGGAAGGTCACGCACGATCGCATTCCATGAGTCGCCGGAGTCGGCAGAGGCGTAGACCTGACCGCCGGTGGTGCCGAAGTAGATACCGCATTCGTCCAGCTCATCGACGGCCATCGCGTCGCGCAACACGTTGACGTAGCAGTTTTCCTGCGGCAGCCCGTTAGTGAGTGCCTCCCACTGGTCGCCGCCGGTGCGGCTGCGGTAGACGCGCAGCTTTCCGTCGGGCGGGTAGTGGTAGGAGTCACTAGTGATCGGGACGACGTAGATGGTGTCGGGTTCGTGCGAGTGGACGCTGATGGGGAACCCGAAGTCACTGGGCAGGTTGCCGCTGATCTCGCGCCAGTGTTCGCCGGCGTCGTCGCTGCGCATGACGTCCCAGTGCTTCTGCATGTAGAGCGTGGCGGGCCGCGACGGGTGCATGGCCAGGTTGTGGACGCAGTGACCGACCTCGGCGGCGGGGGAGGGGATCCCGTCCGACAGCAGGCCCTGGTTGATCGGACGCCACGATTGGCCGCCGTCGTCGGTGCGGAAGACGCCAGCTGCGGAGATCGCCACCGTCATACGCGCCGCGTCTCTCGGGTCGAGCACAATCGTGTGCAGGCACATGCCGCCGGCGCCGGGCTGCCATTGCGGACCGGAACTGTGTTCACGTAGCGCGGTCAACTCGTTCCAGGACTCGCCGCCGTTGGCGCTGCGGAACAGGGCGGCGTCCTGGATCCCCGCGTACACAAGGTCACGATCGGTCGGTGAGGGCTCGAGGTGCCAGACGCGCGCGAACTCCCACGGGCGCAGCGTTCCGTCATACCACTGGTGCTGACCGGCGGGGGTGGCGTAGCTGAAGTCCTTGCCGACGGCATCCCACGTCTGCCCTCCGTCGTCGGATCGCTGGATCACCTGGCCGAACCACCCGGTTGACGGGGCGGCCCAGATCCGATCGGGATCGGCCGGCGACCCTGCCACGTGGTAGACCTCCCACCCGGCGAAGTGCGGTCCGTCGACCTTCCAGTCCTGCCGATATTCGTCGGAGGTCAGCACGAATGCGCCCTTGCGGGTGCCGACCAGGACCCGTACTCCGCGCAAGGTGCCTCCAGGCTCGTCGAGAGAGGTTGTACTACCTACCCGACACGCTAGAACTCGATGCTGACAATGTGCACCCCTTACGGAGTGTCTCCTTTCCCATGGCCGACCAACTTAGGCGCGGTGCGTCGTCGGGGTTTCCCATCCATGGCCGCCAATGAAGGCGTAGAGGCGCATGGGCCTTCCCGTGAAGTCCATCGGCCCCGTGCTAATACTGAGCGATGAGTTCGTCCTCCAAGCCGCCCAGCCTTTACGAATGGGTCGGCGGACGCTGCCATACAACGAATGATCGATGCCTCGTACGACCGTTCGGGCACGACGAGTTGATCAGCCCGCTGTTCCCCCGCGGGGTCAGCCGCGAACATCGCGATCACGTCGCCACGTGCACTCATCCTGAGGTCGCGTCTGTACCCGACGTTCCCGATCGCCGCCGACGCAGGCCCGCTGCTGCTGACAGTGTGGGGGTCAGCGTTCGAGTCCCGTCAGCTCCACCAGGAGGGTCACGGCTATCAGCC
>JALZAI010000105.1 GCA_030948475.1 Actinomycetota bacterium | reverse complement strand
CCGATGATCCGGGCCAGCTCCGGCAGCCAGACCGCCACGGGGGCGGGTTCGTCGTCGGCGACGTTGTAGACGCCGTGGGCGGCAGGTTCGATGGCGAGAACCGTCGCGCTGGCGGCGTCGTCGAGGTGGACAAACGACCAGACGCCGCTGCCGCTGCCAATGATCGGAACAGCGCGCTTGCGGACCTGGGCGAGCATCGCGCCGCCCGCACCGATCAGTGCACCTGGCCCGTACAGATTGGCGTAGCGCAGCACTACGCCCTCGATGTCGTCGGCGTCCAGCACGGCGGCCTCCAGATGCCGGATCGCCGCGAGCGAACGCGACATCACGGCCGGCGGGTTCCGGTCGAGCGGATCGTCCTCGACCTTCGCCGGCCCGCCGCTGCGCTCGTAGGTCCAGTTGCCGAAGCTCTGGGCGACGAACCGTCTGGCGCCGGCGGTTCGGGCGGCCTCCAGAAGGATGTCGAGGCCCTCGGTGCGCAACTGGTTGGTCATTGCAAACTCGTCGTCGAAGTGCTTGACGTTCGCGAACTCGGTCAGGGCGGTCATCTGGTGGACGACCACATCCGGCTTACTGGTGACGACGGCCGCCATCACGGCGACCTTGTCCAGACCATCAGCGACGACGGTGCGCGCACCGAGCGCTCGAAGGCGGCTGTCTTGGGTGGCGAACCGCGTCATCGCGATCACTTCGTGGCCGCCGGCGATGAGCGGCCCTATCAGCCGCCGACCGATAGCTCCGCTGGCTCCGGCCAGGAAGATCTTCATGTCAGTGTCAGTCCTTTCTTTCGTGGGTGGTGGATTCTTGGCGAACCTGCGCTGCGTCGCTTCGCGGCTGGGCCGCGGTCGGTGCACGGTGCAGGAGGTAGCCGACGGAGAGGGCTGCGACGGCCGCCACGATCGCCGCGCAGGTCAACGCGGCGTGCATCCCGTCGGTGAACGCGCGCTGCCCCTGCTGGGCGACGGACGATCCCAGCCGGTCGGCAAGCGCGAGCGAGGAGCGCGCATGTTCGACCATCGGCGCGGGAAGGCCGGTCAGGTGCAGGTGGCTGCGGTAGGTCGACTGCAGGATGCTGCCGAGGACGGCGATCCCGAGCGCGCCGCCGAGTTCGCGGGCCAGGTCGTTCATCGCCGAACCCACGCCCTGCTTGGCGGCCGGCAACGCGTCGGTGATCGCGGCCGTTGCCGGCGTCATCGCCAGTCCCATGCCCGCCCCCAGCGGGAGCAGCCCGCCGAGGAGCAGCCAGTAGGAGCCCGAGGCGTCCAGCTGGGCGAGGACGAGCAGGCCCGCGGTGACGAGGACCAGCCCGAGCACGCACACCCGCATCGCCCCGACGTGCGTCATCAGCCTCGGGGCGGCGCCACGCGCGGCCGGCATCATCGCCAGCGCCATCGGGATCAGGCTCAGCGCCGCGACGAGCGGGCCGTCGCCGCGCACCAACTGTAGGTACTGCAGCACCAGGAAGATGAAGCCGAAGAAGGCGAAGAACTGCAGCGTTATCGAGAGCGTCCCTGCGGTGAACGCCCGATGACCGAACAGCCGCGGATCGACGAGCGGGTTGGTTCGGGTGAGCTCCCAGCCGACGAATCCCACGAGCACCAGCAGCCCGACGCCGAGACCGATGAGCGTCCGGGCGCTGCCCCAGCCCTCCGTTGGCGCCTCGATGATCGAGTACACGGCGGCGCCCAGACCGGCGACGGTGAGCAGCGCACCGACGTAGTCGAGTCGCGGCGCGTCCGGGTCGGCCGATTCCGGGATGACCCGCAGAGTAGCCGCGATCGCGACGGCGCTAAGCGCGATGTTCAGACCGAACACCGCTCGCCACGTCCACTGCTCGAGAAGCACGCCGGACACGAGCAGGCCGAGGATGGCGCTCGCTCCGGCGACGCCGGCCCAGGCACCGACCGCCCGAGCCCGCTGCTCCCGGGGGAACGTGCTCGTTATCGTCGACAGCGTCGCCGGCATCACCAGTGCGGCACCGACGCCGAGCACGGCACGCATCGCGATGAGCCAGCCTGGATCGCTGGCAGCCATCGCCGCGACCGAACCGGCGCCGAAGATCGCGAGACCGGCGACCAGTGCGCGGCGCCGTCCGTACCGGTCGCCGACCGCACCGCCGAGCAGCAGCAGCGCGGCGAACACCAGCGCGTAGGCGTCGATGATCCACGACAGTTGGGTCTGTGTCGCGTGCGTCTCGCGCGCAATCGACGGGAGCGCCACGTTGAGCGACGCGACCGCCGACACCACGGTCGCGAGAGCGAGCATTACGACCGGCAGCACCGCACGATGCAGCGACTGGCGTTCCCCGACCCGCCCAACAGTGAGCATTCCTACCTCCAATGCGACCCAGTGACGTCCGTGCGACGGCCGAACTCGCTCGCGTCGGGCGCCGGCTGACGTCGAGTCCCACTGTGCACATGGCAGCGATACATTTCAACGATGATGAATAAATCGCAGCCTCATGGCCGGGGCCGGCGGCCGGGCCAGTCCGAGACTCGCGAGCAGATCCTTCACATCGCCCGGCGGCGCTTTCGCACCGACGGCTACCAGGCGGTGACGCTGCGCTCGATCGCCGCCGAGGCCGGCGTGGACGCCGCCCTGGTCAGCTACTTCTTCGGCTCCAAGAAGGGGCTGTTCGGCGCCGTCCTCGAGCTGACCGCGAACCCGCCCGACGTCCTGCTTGGCGCGCTGCCGGGCGAGCGCGCCACTCTTCCCGAACGGGTGCTGCGCGCCCTCGTCGGCACGTGGGACGACCCCGAGCGGGGCGGCCAGCTGCGGGTCATGGTGCAGTCGGCCATCCAGGATCCGGGGCTGGCCCGCCTGCTGCGGGAAGTCCTCGAGCGGGAGATGATCGATCGGATCGCCGAGCATCTCGGCGGCCCGCACGCCTCCCACCGGGCCGCCGCCTTCGGCACCCAGCTCGCCGGCGTGGTCTTCACCCGGTACGTCCTCGAGCTGGAACCCGTCGCGAGGATGACCGTTGATGAATTAGTCCGCCACCTCGGCCCGGGCCTGCGGGCGGCACTGCAGCCATCGCGCGCCGAACCGCCGCGCCGGTAGGCGGTGTCTGACTCGACTCCCGGACGGCGGCCGGCCGGTTCAGCTGCTGTTCTAGCGTCGCTCCGAGGAGTCCGGACCCGATTGAGTCCTAAAGCCGCACTGGTGATCTGCGACAGGTCCATCTCGCTCGACGAGTACGTCACCGGCCCGAATGACAGTCGCGAGAACCCGTTCGGCGACGGTGCCGGGGATGTCGCACGACTGGATATGGGACGCGGCGACCGACGAGGACCGGGCCATCCCGCGGGGGGCGATCGACGACTGCGGCGCGGGCGTGATGGGTCGCAAGTCATTCGACAAGAACGAGGGCGATGGCGGTTGGGGCGACGGCGGGCCGGTTTCGGCTGCGTGGATTCCACGGTGCGTATCGCGGACAGCCAGGG
>JALZAI010000103.1 GCA_030948475.1 Actinomycetota bacterium | reverse complement strand
TGATGCACACCGGGCTGTTGGCCGGGTGCCTGGTCGAGGTCTGGGCCGGCGGACGGGGCTTCGTGCCGACCCTCGGCTTTCCCATGCTCGCGCTGGTGATCGCCTCGCAGGCATTGCGCTGGTGGTGCATTCGCACTCTCGGTCCGCAGTGGAACACCCGCATCGTCGTCGTGCCGGGGCTCGACCGGATCACCGCCGGCCCGTACCGGGTGCTGAGCCATCCCAACTACGTGGCTGTCGTGGTCGAAGGTTTCGCGCTGCCGCTCGTGCACGACGCCTGGATCACAGCGCTCGCGTTCACCGTGCTGAACGCCGTCCTGCTCAGCATCAGGGTCCGCACCGAGAACGACGCGTTGGCAGGTGCGCATGCATGACGTCGTAGTCGCGGGCGGCGGGCCGGCCGGCCTCGCCGTGGCGATCGGCGCCGCCCGCGCCGGACTGGACGTCGTGGTCTGCGACAGGCGGATGGGCGTGGTCGACAAAGCCTGCGGCGAAGGCCTGATGCCGGGCGCGCTGCGCGCCCTCAACCGGTTGGACGTCGATCCGCCCGGACACGTCATCCGGGGCATCACGTACCGGCAGCACGCGACAACTGCGCGCGCCCCGTTTCGATGCGGCATCGGCCGCGGGGTACGCCGGACGGCGCTGCACGCCGCGATGCGCGACGCCCTGCACGCGCAGGGTGTCCCGCTGCTCGAACGGACGATCTCGACGGTCGAGCAGCACGACGAGCACGTCGTCGCCGCAGGACTGCGCGCCCGATACGTCGTCGCCGCCGACGGGCTGCACTCGCCGCTGCGTGCGGCGATGGGACTCGACGTCGCCGACACGGCTCAGCCGCGCTGGGGGCTGCGCCGCCACTACGCGCTGGCGCCGTTCAGCGATTTCGTGGAGGTCACCTGGGCCGATCGGTCCGAGGCCTACGTGACTCCGATCGCCGAGGACACCGTTGGCATCGCGATCCTGTCCTCGGCGCGCGGTGGCTTCGACGCGCAGATCACGGCGTTCCCGGAACTCTCTGCGCGCATCGCGCAGGCGGCGCCGTTGTCGAGCGTGCGCGGTGCCGGGCCGCTGCGGCAACGCGTGCGACGGCGGGTGTCCGGACGCGTCCTGTTCGTGGGCGACGCAGCGGGCTACATCGACGCGCTCACCGGGGAGGGGCTCGCGGTTGCGCTCGCGGCAGCCGAGGAACTCGTGGTCTGCTTGGCGCGTGATCGTCCGGACAGGTACGAGGCGGCGTGGGCCCGCGTGTCCCGGCGCTCACGATGGATCACCTCAGGCTTGTTGTGGGCCCGGCGAACCCCGATGCTCGGCACCCGCGTCGTTCCCCTCGCCGCGACTGCGCCCCGCCTGTTCGGCGCCGCTGTGGACCGGTTGGCACGGTGAGCGACGCTTGCGAGCGAACCAATGTGATCGGGCTTTCGCCGGCCGCGCGCTTTCCAGCGGCCGTGAGCGACGCTTGCGAGCGAACCAATGTGATCGGGCTTCGCCGGCCGCGCGCTTTCCAGCGGCCGTGAGCGACGCCTGGGATGTAGTGGTCGTGGGCGCTGGCCCCGCTGGCTCGGCCGCGGCGCTGGCCGCGCTGCGCCGTGACCCAGCGGCGCGCGTGCTGATGCTGGACGCGGCGGCGTTCCCGCGGGACAAAGTATGCGGGGACGGCATCGCACCCCACGTCTTCGACGTGCTTGGCGAGCTGGGTGTCGACTGCGACCGGCTCGTCGCAGGTACCCAGCCGATCACCGGCCTGCACTGCGCTCGCCGGGCGGACAAGTGGCAGCACGTCCCCTTGCGCGGCCCGCGCACGTCGTGCCGCGCCGCACGTTCGACGAGCGCCTCGTGCGTGCTGCCGTCGCGGCCGGTGCCGTGCTGCGTCGCCACCGCGTCCGCAGTGTTACTGCGTCGGCCGACGGCGTGCAGCTCGACAACGCCGTCCGCGCCCGCGTTCTGATCGGTGCCGACGGAGCCGAGTCCGTGGTGCGCCGCGCGATCGGCGCGAAGGCGAGGCGGAAGCGCACCGTCGCCATCGCGTTGCGCGGGTACGCGCCGGCCGACAGCTGGCCGCCGGGCGAGCAGCTGCTGACCATGACTGCAACGCACTGGCCCGCCTATGCCTGGGTGTTCCCGATCGGCGACGGCCTGGCCAACATCGGCTACGGCGAGCTGCTGCAGGACACGTCGCCGTCGCGGGCACAGCTCGTCCGGCGCCTGCACGAGTTGCTTCCCGACGCGCGCCCGTCCCGGCTGCGCGGCCACCGACTGCCCCTGTCCACCGGACGACCGAACGTCGCGCACGGTCCGGTGCTGCTCGTCGGCGACGCCGCCTCGTTGATCAACCCGCTGACCGGGGAAGGCATCTTCTACGCCGTGCTCTCCGGCGCCCTCGCCGGTGCGGCTGCGGTGTCGAGCGATCCGGCGCGAGCGTATCGAAGCGGGCTGCGCTGCCAGCTCGGACGCCATCTTCGCCACACCGACGTCATAGCCCGGCTCGGCGACCGGCCGGTCAAGCTCGACGCCGCCATCAGCGCGGCACGCAACAGGCAACGGGCATTCGACAATCTGGTCGAGATCGGTCTCGGCTCCGGGCGGCTCGCGTGCAGCAGTGCTGCGGCTGTCGCCGCCGAGTTCGTGCGGCACGGCGCGTCCCGCTTCGGTGATCGACAGCCCCTTGAAGATTAACGTGTGCTGGGTGTATGGTTTCGATTCGTTGGGTCCCAACCAGCCTGGAATCCAGACCCCGTGCAAGCCGGGTCGGTGAGCATCGGCTCCGTGCCAGGCAAGTGTCACGGCATGTCACCCTCGGGGCCGACCATGAAAAACCTGCGTGATCCGCGTGCAGTCCGACTCTGCACTCGCGCGAGCTATTTCCGGCCCGCAGGTACGCGACAACCCGAGCAGTCGCGCCGTCCAGGCTCGGCTATCGTATCGATTCGCCCAGGCCCGGACCAGCCTCGACCGCACATGACCGACCACCCCGCAGTGCTCGCCCTCTCCGGTGAGCTCGACATTGCGACCGCTGCCACCGCCATCAGTACAGCTGCGGCCGGGTTGTCGGTTCGGGAGGGTCAGCGTGTGCTCGTCGACGTGAGTCGGGTGGTCTTCATCGATGCCGCCGGCCTGGGCGCGCTCGTGGGACTGCGAAACGAGATCTCCGCGCGCGGGGGCGCGACGGAGATCGTCTACGCCAACGACCGGTTCCGGCGCACCTGCGCCGTGGCTGGGCTGGCGGGGCTTGTCCGTCCGAGGTGACATGTCGCAGCACCAGAGGGCCTGAGGCGAGCCGGCCCGGCAGGGGAGGGCCGGCCCGCATCAGGTCCTTTTGTCCAGCACAACCGACGGCCGGCGAGGCTACGCTGTGCAGACGACACCGGCCCCGCCATCGATGCCGAGGGGGCACCGTTGCTGGATGAGCGGGTACGCGCGGGCTTGACCGCCGCGTTGGCCGGTCCGGACCGGGGAGGCCCCGTGGCCGATCGGTTGTGTACGAGCTGTGTCGAGCTGCTCGACATCGACGGTGCCGCACTATCGGTCATCTATGACGGCACTGTGACCCGCTCCTTTGGCGCGAGCAGTGCGGTCAGCCGCGAGCTGGATGAGTTGCAGTTCACTCTGGGCGAAGGCCCGTGCCTGGACGCCGTCCGTGATTCCGTGCCGGTGCTCGCCCCCGATCTGAGCGATCCCGCCTCGCAGCGGTGGCCGGCGTTTGCCGGCGCGGCGGTGCAGCGCGGCTTCCGGGCGGTGCTCGCGATGCCGGTGACGGTAGCCAGTTTCCCGATCGGCGCCCTGGATCTGTACCGCACCCGTCCGGGGGACTTGGACGCGGCGACCCTGGCCGGCGGGCTGGTCGCGGCCGAGCTCGCCGCATTGCCCCTCCTGGATCTCATGGACATCGACATGGATGCCGCAGCGAACGATGACACCAGCACCGCCTGGGACGAGCTCACCGTGCTGACCCGAGTCGAGGTGTTCCAGGCCGCGGGCATG
>JALZAI010000094.1 GCA_030948475.1 Actinomycetota bacterium | reverse complement strand
CTTGACCGGCCGGCCCACCATCAGCGCCGCCAGGTCGCCGGCGGACGCGCTCGGCTGCTCGGTGCCGACGACCGCGCCGCGCCGGATAACGGTGATCCGGTCCGCGATCCGGCACACCTCGTGCAGCTTGTGACTGATGAACACGATGGACGTGCCCGCGTCGCGCAGCCCGCGCATGACCTCGATCAGGTCCTCGGTCTCGCGCGGGGTGAGCACAGCTGTCGGCTCGTCGAGCACGAGCAGCTTGGCGTCGCGGCTGAGCGCCTTGAGGATCTCCACGCGCTGCTGCACCCCGACCGGCAGGTCGGCGACCAGCGCGTCGGGCGGCACGTCCAAGTGGTACCGACGCGAGATCTCGGCAACCTGACGCCGCGCGCGGCGGCGGCTGAGCAGGCCCAGCGGGTTGATCTGCTCGTGCCCGAGCATGACGTTCTCGGTGACCGTGAACACCGGGATCAACATGAAGTGCTGGTGCACCATGCCGATCCCGGCTGCGATGGCATCACCGGGGCCGCGGAAATTCACCGGCCGGTCGTCGATGAGAATGCTGCCCTCGTCAGGCTGGTAGCGGCCGTACAGGACGTTCATCAGCGTCGACTTTCCGGCCCCGTTCTCGCCGAGGAGCCCGTGGATTTCCCCGGCCTCGACGACGAGGTCGACGGCATCGTTCGCCGTGAGCGAGCCGAAGCGCTTGGTGATGCCCCGAAGCTCGAGTTTCACGGCAGCTTCACGTCAGTGAATCGCGTTTGCTGCCGGTGACGTGATCTTGATCTTGCCGCTGATGATGTCGGTCTTGACCTTGGCTAGCTGGCTGGTGAGGGCGGAGGGCACCTTCGATGCCAGCTTGTGGTACGGCGCCAGACCGGTGCCACCGTTCTGCAGCGTGCCGATGTACGACCCGGTCGGGAAGGAGCCGGACGCGGCCTGCTTGAGGTAGGTCTGTACCGACCCGCTGAGGTTCTTGGTGACGCTGGTCAGGAAGTAGTCGCAGTACTCTGCTGCGGACACGCACCCGTCGGTGTCCACCCACATCGCATACGCGCGTCCACCGGATGCCTTCGCGGCGGCACCGGCGCCGAGCCCGGAGCCGCCTGCGACCGGGAAGATGATGTCGGCACCCTGCTGGATCAGGGTCTGACTGATCTGCTTGCCCTTGTTCTGATCGTTGAACGAGTTGGCGCCTTCGTTGACGAAGGTGCCGCCCTTCTGGTTCTTCTCGGTCCAGCCGAGCACCTGGACGTGCTTGCTGTTCTGCTTGTTGTAGTACTGGACGCCCTCCCAGAAACCGTCCATGTAGATCGTTATCGGCGCGATGTTGAGCCCGCCCCAGGTCGCGACCTTGCCGCTCTTGGTCATCCCGGCGGCGAAGTAGCCGCCGAGGAAGGCGCCCTGAGCGGTGTTGAACTGCAGGCCGTAGACGTTCTTGCCGGTGGACGGCGCGTCCACCTCGGCGAACTGCACCTTCGGGCTGGCCTTGGCAACGGTCTTCACGTTGGTCTCCATCAGCCCGCCGACCGCGATGATGGTCTGGCAGCCCTTGCTGACCTCGGCCTTCAGGTTCGGCGTGTAATCGTTACCGGAGTTCGACGGCACATAGGAGATCGCCAGGTTGGGGTTGCTCTTCTTCGCGGCGGTCATGCCGGCGTAGGACGACTCGTTGAAGGACTTGTCGGCCACGCCGCCGGTGTCGAGCACCATGCAGGCCTTGAGCGCCTTACCGGTGGCGCTCGCGCTGGCCGAAGTGCTGCTCGAGCCAGCGCCGGCAGTGTTCGATGCCGGGCTCGCCGCGCTGGTATTGGTGGACTTGGCCTTGCTGCCGCACCCGGACAGGACCAGCGCGAATGCGGCCAGTCCGGCTAACGCGGCGCTCGTACTACGCTGTGCACGCAAGTTGATCATCCTTTCGACGTCCGGCTGCGGTTGGCAGGACCGGTGCAGCGATTCGCTGAGCGGTAACCTAGCCCAGCGCCAGGTGCAGCCGACAACCGGCAGACTCTTAATCCTCGCGAGCCTAGACAAACAGCGCGACCAATTGAGCCTACGGCCGCTTTATTACGCAGATCCAACATGAGGTGAGGCAATATGTAGACTTCATCGAGCCCGATTCGCTGTGAGGTGCTCGATGAGCTAATGAGCCTTGGGGGGGAAATTCCTTATGTCGCGATCGAGCCCAATTCGCCTGCTCACTGCCGTGTTGCTGCCGGCGCTCGTGCTGACGCTGGTGTCGTGCGCTCGAGGTGGGGGCGGCGAGGCCTCGTCTGCGGTGCAGCGCGCGCCCTCGGCGGGCAGCGGCGCACACGCTGTGCAGGCGGCGGCACTGGGTGCTGGTGCCCCGGCGGCACCGGCCGCCCCAGCGGCGGCCCCCCCGATTCCGGGTACCGATCCGGGGATTCAACATTGGTTCCTGTTGGTCGACAAGGCGAAGATCGCCTTCGACAACGCGCTGCGCCAGGCCGAGAACCAGATCAACACCTCCTCGGGCTCGTGCCAACCGCTGCTCACGACCGCGAACGCGATCCTGACTGCGCTTTCCAGCCTGCGCGCTGTCACGAATCCGGCCGCATTGAGAATCGCTGATGCCGTGAAGAAGTTGATGACGACGATGGTCTCCGTTGCCACCTTGTGCATCAATAACGATTCCGGGACCAAGACGGCGCTGGCAACCGGAATCCAGCAACAGGCGGACACCCAAGCACTCATCGACGAGATCCTTGACGGTGACGCATGAGCAGCGAAACGGCGGGTCGGGTCTCGCCCCAACGGCGCAAGTTCGGCTCCCGGCTTCTGGTGCTGATCGCGCTCGCGGCGATGTGTACCGCGGCCGGCCTGCTGGCCAACACGGCCCAGTCGGTCGCCACGACCATCCCGGTGACTCCGACGGCCGACGCCTACGTCGACTCGTCCCAGCCGGCCACCAACTTCGGGACTTCGACGCTGCTGCAACAGGACTCCAACTCGTCCTCGCAGATGATCAGCTACCTGACCTTCACCGTGTCCGGCCTGTCCGGCGCGCCGACCTCGGCCATCCTGCATCTGAACAGCGAGGTCACCGGCCAGACGCCGACCAAGGTCTTCGCGGTCACCGGGTCGTGGACCGAGACCGGTGTCACCTGGAACTTCAGACCCGCGATCGGAACAACCGTGCTGGGTCAAGCCGGACCTCTGGTCATCGGGGACGTCACCGCTGATATCACTGGTGCGATCACTGGCAACGGCACCTACTCGTTCGCGCTCACCAACGGCGCGACGGCGGTGCGCAAGGTCGACAGCAGAGAGTCCGCCGGCAAGTCTCCGCACCTGGACCTGACCGCCAACACGACCACCACGAGCACGAGTTCGTCCGCGAGTTCGTCAACGACGGACTCGACCACGAGCACGACTACCACCCCGACCACGACCACGACTACCACCCCAATCACGACTTCGACCACGAGCACGACGACCACCCCGATCACGACCACGAGCTCGACGACAACTTCGAGCTCGAGTACATCGACCAGCACGTCGTCGGGCACTGATCCGGTTATCGCCGCAGGCGGCGACATCGCCTGCGCCATCTCGGACCCGAACTACAACGGCGGCAACGGGGTCACCAGCGCGTGTCACATGAAGAACACCGCGAACCAGATATCCGGCCTCAATCCGGTTGCCCTGCTTCCGCTCGGCGATGAGCAGTACAACAGCGGCAACTCGACGGACTTTGCGGCTTCGTACGGGAACTCCTGGGGCGTGAGTTCACTGCTCAACCGTTCGCACCCGGCGGTGGGCAACCATGAGTACGGTACGAGTGGCGCGGGCGGCTACTTCAAGTTCTTCGGCAGCGCCGCTACGGGCGGCGGCGCCTCGTGCAGCTCGGGTTGCGGCGGCTACTACAGCTACAACATCGGAGCCTGGCACCTCGTCGCCATCAACACCGAGTGCACCCGGATCGACGGTGGCACCGGATGTGCCACCGGGTCCCCGCAGGAGAAATGGCTGAAGGCCGACCTGGCCGCCCACCCGAACTCGTGCACCCTCGTCTACGGCCACCGACCACGGTGGAGCTCGAACAGCTTCGCGAACTCGGACATCGCGCCGCTCATCGCCGACATGTACCCGACCGTTGACATCTACCTGTCCGGGCACTCGCACGCCTACGAACGCTTCAAGCCGCAGAACCCGTCCGGCGCAGTCGACACCGCAAAGGGAATCA
The DNA here is from genome assembly GCA_030948475.1 of Actinomycetota bacterium. Classification (GTDB taxonomy): domain Bacteria; phylum Actinomycetota; class Actinomycetes; order Mycobacteriales; family Jatrophihabitantaceae; genus JALZAI01. Next base: position 14,617 of record JALZAI010000094.1, on the reverse strand, counting down.
CCCAACTGATCGTCGGAACCGGCGGCTCGTTCTACACCGGATTCGGCACCATCTTGGCTAACAGCGTCACCCACATGTCCAATCTGTTCGGCATGATGAAGCTGACCCTGCACTCCAACAGCGCCGATTACGCGTTCCTGCCTGAGAACTCCACCTACACCGACAGCGGCACCGTCAACTGCCACTGACGACGACCGGCGAACGGCCTGCTCAGAATTGAAGAATGCTCCGGAACGGGAAATAGGCGACGAATCCGAGCATCACCGCCGTCGCGAAGGCCCATCGGCAAGTTCTGGGTAGGCCGTCATGCCACAGCAGCTGCGCCTCCGCGACGGCAAAGGGCACCACGAGGGGCAGCGCGTAGTACAGGTACGAGACCCGATGCGCGAGGACGGCAAGCGCCAGGTACGGCACGAACACTGCTGCCGAGAAGGTGACGACCCAGCAACCCAACGGGTCGCGGGTCCGGACCCAGCGCCATCCCGAATAGCCGACGGCGGCGAGCGCGGGGCCGATCACGGCAGGGTTCATCGCGCCTCGGAAGTACACGCTGGGCCGCGAAGATACGATCTTGCCGTTCACGGAGACGTTGGTATCGACCCGGAGATAGGGAATCTGCACCTCATTGCTCAGCCACTGCCAGGGAGCGCTCTCGGAATTGCTCGCACCCCCGGACCGGGTGAGGTCGAACCCGTAGCTGAGCATGTGATGCAGGTGCGAGAACGGCGAACTGAACGGCGTGACCCCGATGTCGAGCAGCCACAGCCCCGCCAGCGATAGCGCCCCAGTCACGGCGAGCAGCAAGCCGGCGTGGCGCGCGGCCGCGCGGCGCGACGTATCCCGATCGGGCCGGACAAGCACGAACAGCGCGATCCCGAACACGCCGAGCGCCGCGGGCAACTTGACCAGGATCGCGAACGCGCACGCGATGCCCGCGAGCACCACGCGTTGCCGCGCGACCAGGACCGCTGCCACCATGAGCGGAGCCAGGAACAACACATCCAATGTGGCAATGCGACTGTGGACGAACAGCAGGTTGTCCAGCGACGCGATCAGCGCCGCATACACGGCCATCCACGGATCGGGACACCACTGCCGAACCAGCAGGTAGATCACCGCCACGATGAGGACGCCACTGGCCACGCTCCACGCCCGCCACCCCAACGGATTGTCGCCGAAGACGCGCATCGATCCAGCGATCAACAGTTTGCCCAGCGGCGGATGTTCAGAGTTCGGGTCCAGCCCGGCCGGGGACGCCGCGTACGGCGCGCTCGGCGCCACGGCCCGGCCGAGGATCCGTCGAGCCGCGTTGACGTAATAGGCCTCGTCGAAGATCAGCGACCGGTCCGGTCTCGACAACCAGACCAGCCTGGTCAGCGTCGTCAGCACGAGCAACAGCAGCAGGCTGGCTCTCGGTTCGATCGAGTGTCCGATCAGGCCACGGATTCTCCGCAAGCCATCGCGTCCGAATCCTCGGTAGATGCGTACTTTGGACAATTTCGTACCCACATGGGTATAGTCAGCAGGTTGCGCAGCTGCGCAGGGACTGATCTTGGAGGATCGTCATGCGCTTAGTTCTCCTCACCGTTCTGGCAATCGCAGTGACCGCTGCATACCCCGCCACCGCGGGTGCCGACGTTTCCGGATGCGGCGGTACGCAGCCGCTGGGAGTGCTGACCTGCAGCACAACGGGACCAGCCATGATCGACGCCAACTCCTTTGTCGGGGACGGCGGCAGCTCGGCACAATATCAATGGCTCGGCACCATCAACGCCGCGACGCCCGGAACGCTACAGCTCGACTACACCTACACGGGTGTCTTCAACACCCTGTTCGCAAAGATCGGGATGCGGCTGACCGTGCGGCAGCCGAGCTGCGATGAGCCGCACGAGAGCCGACGGGACTGGCTCGATCCGTCCGTATCGGACGGCGTCCCGCAGCGAGTCAGCGTCCGGGTAAGCTGCGCCGGACCAGTGAACTACACCATCACTTCTCGGGTGGCCACCTACTCCCTCGGCGGGTCATTCATCGGCCAGCTGGCCCCGCCCACGCTCACCTTCAGCGCGCCAGCTCCGGGGTAAGCCGGGAGGCGGGAGCCCGCCGGGGGCGCGGAGATGCCATGCGGGTAGCCCTGTTCGCCACGTGCCTCGTCGACGGGCTGTTCCCGGACGTCGGCAAGGCGACGATCGCGCTGCTGCGCCGGCTCGGGCACGAGGTGGATCTGCCGCTCCAGCAGTCCTGCTGCGGTCAGATGCACGTCAACACCGGCTACCCGCGCCAGGCGCTCCCCCTGGTCCGCAATCACATCGCCTCCTTCGAGGACTACCAGGCGGTCGTGGTGCCGAGCGGCTCGTGCACCGCGGCGATCCGGCACCAGCACGCCGACATAGCCGAGCAGGCGGGCGACACCCGGCTCGCCGAACAGGCCCGCGAACTCGCCTCCCGCACCTATGAACTCTCCGAGTTCCTGGTCGACGTGCTGGACGTGACCGATGTGGGCGCCTACTTCCCGCATCGGGTGACCTATCACCCGACCTGCCATTCGTTGCGGCTGCTGCGCGTGGGCGAGCGTCCATACCGGCTGCTCCGGGCCGTCCGTGGGATCGAGCTCGTCGAACTCGCCCAGTCCGACTCGTGCTGCGGATTCGGCGGCACGTTCGCCCTCAAGAACGAAGCGGTGTCGACGGCCATGCTGGCCGACAAGATGCAGGCCGTGCTCGCCACCGGCGCCGGTGTCTGCAGCGCCGGTGACGCATCGTGCCTGATGCACATCGGCGGCGGCCTGGCCCGGCTGCACAGCGACACCCGCACCCTGCACCTGGCCGAGATCCTGGCGGCCACCGAGCAGGTCCCGGCATGACATTCCTCGGCATGCCCACCGCCGGGCCGACCGGCAAGCTGCGCGCGCCCCGTCCCTTCCCGGACGCCGCACGAGACGCACTGGGCGACGCACAGCTGCGTCGCAACCTCGGCAACGCCACCGCGACCATCCGCGCCAAGCGGGCCGCCGTCGTCGCCGAGCTGCCGGACTGGGCGCAGCTGCGGGCGGCGGGCGCAGCCATCAAGGACGACGTGCTCGCCAACCTCGAGCCCTACCTCGTCCAGCTCGAGGAGCAGGTGAGCGCGCGCGGCGGCACCGTGCACTGGGCCCGCGACGCCGAGGAGGCCAACCGCATCGTCGTCGACCTCGTGCGTGCCACCAGGGCCCGCGAGGTGGTCAAGGTCAAGTCGATGGCCACCCAGGAGATCGCGCTGAACGACGCGCTCGAGGCGGCCGGGATCAGCGCCATCGAGACCGACCTGGCCGAGCTGATCGTGCAGCTCGGCCACGACGAACCGAGCCACATCCTGGTCCCGGCGATCCACCGCAACCGCTCGGAGATTCGCGAAATTTTCCTACGCGAGATGAACGGCGTCGACCCCGATCTCACCGACGAACCGAGGGTGCTGGCCGAGGCCGCGCGGCGCTACCTGCGGCAGAAGTTCCTCACCGCCGAGGTAGCGATCAGCGGTGCCAACTTCGCGATCGCCGAGACCGGAACGCTGGCGGTGGTCGAGTCGGAAGGCAACGGGCGGATGTGCCTGACCCTGCCGCGCACCCTGATCACCGTGCTCGGCATCGAGAAGCTGCTGCCGAGCTGGGCCGACCTGGAAGTGTTCCTGCAACTGCTGCCCCGCTCGTCCACGGGAGAGCGGATGAACCCGTACACGTCGATGTGGACGGGCGCGACCGAGGGCCAGGCGCTCCATCTGGTCCTGCTCGACAACGGACGCACGGCGACGCTCGCCGATCCGCGCGGCCGCTCGGCGCTGCGCTGCATTCGATGCTCGGCGTGCCTGAACGTCTGCCCGGTCTACGAGCGCACCGGCGGCCACGCCTACGGGTCGGTGTATCCCGGTCCGATCGGCGCCGTGCTCTCCCCGCAGCTGACCGGCGTCACGGACAACCCGACGCTGCCGTTCGCCTCGTCGCTGTGCGGCGCATGCTTCGACGCGTGCCCGGTGGCGATCGACATCCCGACGATGCTGGTGCACCTTCGCTCCCGCGTCACGGACGCCAAGCGGCGCACGCCCGAGTCCTTCGCGATGGCTGCGATGGCGTGGACGATGCGCAAGCAGAGCCGCTGGACCCGCGCCCTACGCGCCGCGCGCCTCGGCCGGCTGCTGCGCGGGCGGCGGGCGCTGCCGCCTCCACTGTCGAACTGGACGGCCTCGCGCGAGCTGCCGGTGCCACCTACCCAGACGCTGCGCGACTGGTGGTCTGATGAAGGCGCGTGAGGAGATCCTGGCCCGGATCCGCACCGCGTTGTCCGACCGTCCGGAGCCGGACGCCTCGATTCGCGACTACCGCCGGGCGGGCGCCGTCCCCGTCGACGTCGAGCTGTTCGTCGAGCGGGTCGCCGACTACCAGGCCACCGTCTATCGCAACGTCAGTGTGGACGACATCCTGGGCCCGCGCGCGGTGACCCGGATCGTCGTCCCGGACGGTTTCCCGGGCGAGCTCCTCCCGCATGTCGAGCTGGTCCGCGAGCCCGTGACGAACGCCCAGCTGGATGAGATCGGCGCCGTGCTCACCACATGTGCGCTGGGCATCGCCGAGACCGGCACGATCGTCCTGGACGCCGGACCGGGCCAGGGACGTCGCGCGCTGACGCTCGTCCCGGACTATCACCTCGTCGTCATCCGCGCCGAGCAGGTGCGCTCCATCGTCCCGGACGCCGTAGCCGCGCTCGACCCGTCCCGCCCGCTCACCTGGATCAGCGGGCCGAGCGCGACGAGCGACATCGAGCTACGCCGCGTCGAGGGTGTGCACGGGCCGCGCACGCTCGATGTCCTCATCCTCGACTGAGCTGCCGGCGCGGGCCGAGCGCACCGCGGTCAACGCCAGGAACGCGAGGCCGAAGTACACGTACCAACCTGAGAGCACCGACTGCCACATCGCGTAGTGGCGTTCCGGCCGGTTAGCGGTCGGCAGCAGGAACGGCGCGTACGTCCAGAACAGCGCAGCCGCGACCAGCCAGCGCCGCGCCTCCAGCCAGAGCAGCAGCACGATCGGGACGCACCACACCCAGTGGTGCGTCCACGCGATGGGCGTGGCGAGCAGGGCGGTGACACCGCATGCGGCTATCCCCCAGCGATCATCGAGGCGCCGGTAGGCGAGGGCCGCGATGAGCAGTCCCGCGACGCCGACGACGAAGACGGCCACGATTGCCGGCGAGCCCGGATGCGGCGAGTGGCGCAGCCGGGCGATCAGCCCGCGCAGCGACTGATTCTGTTCGTTGATCACCCGCCCGACCCGTCCCGAGTCGAAGATCAGCCGGGTCCAGTACTGCTTCGTCTCCACGGGCAGCAGGATCGAGCCGATCGCGAGGGCGAGGACGAAGGTGTAGACGGCGGTGGCCGCCTCGCGGAAGCGGCGGGTGAGCAGCAGATAGACCACGAAGACCCCGGGAACAATCTTGATTGCTGCCGCCAGGCCGATGCCGACGCCGCGCCAACGGGCACCGTCCGGGCGTGCGAAGTCCCACAGCACCAGCGCGAGCAGCAGCAGGTCGACCTGCCCCAGCCGCAGCGCGGTGAATACCGGCTCGGCCCAGATCGACACTCCGGCCAGCACCATCGCGGTCACGAGACGCTGCTGCCGCGCGACGCCGAGCACGCGGGTCGAGAGCACCGCCACCAGCGCGAGCAGGACGAGATTGCATCCGAGCGCAATGTGCTGCAGCATCCGCAACGATACGTCGGCCAGCGGTACGAACAGCAAGGCTGCGAAGGGCGGATAGGTCGAGCGCAGCTGGTACGGCGTGCCCAGCGGGCCGTAGATCGCGGTGTGGTCGGTCACCGCGTCGCCGGTCGCGCTGTATACGGCAAGATCGATCGGCCGGTGCGCGAGCAGTGAGCCGATCACGAGGTAGCCGACGACGGAGGCGAGTAGGAACAGCACCGCGCCCCGCGACGCAGTCCTGGTCATCACCGATTCATCGTGAGACCGCTCTGCTGAGACGAAGCTTGTGGGCACAACCGCCGCACAGCGCGCAGCCGGGCCACCGGTAGCGTCGAGACGGTGTTCACCACCCGACCGGAGTTGCAGGGCAGCGTCGGGATGGTGTCCTCGACGCACTGGCTGGCCTCGTCCGCCGCAATGGCCCGGCTCGAAGCGGGCGGCAATGCCTTCGACGCCGCGGTCGCGGCCGGCTTCACGCTCGAGGTCGTCGAGCCGCATCTGAACGGTCCCGGCGGCGACCTGCCGCTGATCTTCGCCGGTCCGGGCAGCCCGCCCACCGTGTTCTGCGCGCAGGGCCCGGCACCGGCCGCCGCGAGCATCGCGAACTACCGCGACCTCGGACTTGAGCTGATCCCCGGTTCCGGGCTGCTCGCCGCGGTCGTCCCGGGCGCGGTCCCCGGCTGGCTCACCCTGCTGCGCGACCGGGGTACCGCCACGTTGCGGCAGGTCACCGAGGGGGCCATCCATTACGCGCGGTACGGCATCCCGGTGTTGCCCCAGATCGCCGCGACGATCGGGCGCGTCGCCGAGTTGTTCCGGGCCGAGTGGCCCACCTCGGCTGTGGTCTACCTGCCGGGCGGGGACGTTCCGGCGCCCGGTGGCTGGCTGCGTAACGAGGCCTGGGCGGCGACGCTGGCGCGCCTGGTCGGCGAGGCCGAGGCGGCCAGCTCGGATCGGGACGCCCAGCTCGAGCACGCCCTGCGCTCGTGGTCGAGCGGCTTCGTCGCCGAGGCGATCGGGCAGTTCGTGCAGCAGCCGCGGTGGGATTCTTCCGGCGAGCTGCACGCCGGTGTGCTCACCGCCGCCGATCTGGCCGCGTGGACGCCGACCTACGAGATTCCCGCGACGCTCGAATTCCGCGGCTGGACAGTGTGCAAGACCGGCGCGTGGGGCCAGGGCCCAGTGCTGCTGCAGCAGCTCGCGCTGCTCGACGGCTTCGAACTGCGGCCCGGCACCGCCGGGTTCGTCCATACCGTCGTCGAGTGCGCGAAGCTCGCGTTCGCCGACCGCGAGGCCTGGTACGGCGACGCCGCGGAGGTACCGCTGCAGACTCTGCTTAGCGGCCCGTACAACGCCGAGCGCCGTGGACTCGTCGGCGCACAGGCCGATCTCGAGCTTCGGCCCGGCCGTCCGGACGGACGCGATCCGCGGCTCCCGGCGGCCTTGGCGACCGCAGCCGCCCGCGTCGACGCCGGGGACGGCTACGACCCGACCACGGCCGAGCCGACCGTTGCACGCACGGGGAGCAGTCGGGGCGACACCTGCCACGTCGCGGTCGCCGACCGCTTCGGCAACCTGGTCGCGGCCACCCCCAGCGGTGGCTGGCTGCACTCGTCCCCGGTCGTGGCGGGGCTCGGTTTCCCGCTGGGCAGCCGGCTGCAGATGGCCTGGCTGGAGGAGGGCCTGCCGAATTCGCTCACCCCCGGACGCCGGCCGCGCACCACGCTCTCGCCCAGCCTGGCCCTGCACGACGGCGAGCCGACGCTGGCATTCGGCACGCCGGGCGGCGACCAGCAGGACCAGTGGCAGCTCGGCTTCTTCCTCAACCACGTCGTCGCTGCGATGAACCTGCAGGAGTCGATCGACGCGCCGGTGTTTCACTCGACGCACTTCCCGAGCTCGTTCTATCCGCGCGAGTCCTGCCCGGGGCAGCTCGTCGTCGAGGGGCGACTCGGCGCCGAAGTGATCGCCGAACTACGCAGGCGCGGCCACGATGTCCTGGTCAGCGGCGACTGGTCGCTCGGTCGGATGTGCGCGGTGGGCCGAGACCGGGACGGGCACCTGCGAGCAGCCGCCAACCCGCGCGGAATGCAGGGCTACGCGGTCGGCCGCTGAGCGCCATTGCCGCGGCGGCTGCGCCGACAAGGGCGCCCGCGCCGACCAGGGTGGCGCCGACCGCGAGTGGGCTCACCGGCGCCAGTTCACGGTCCGCTGGCCCCGGCAGGTACGGCATCGCCCGCATCGGCTCGGCCTCGGCCTCGGTGAGGATGACCGTCCACGCCACGCAGAAGATCAATAGCCGGGCGACCAGCTGGATCCAGACCAGCACCGCGAGCAGGCCGGCGAACGGCCCGGCGGTCGGGCTGCTTGACGTCGCAGCGATGGTGAACGTCCCGACGATCTTGAGTACCTCGAACCCGACGGCCGCGAGGACGGCGCCGCGAATCCCGATGTGCTTCGCGACATGCGCGTGCGGCAGCCGGATCAGCACCCACGAGAAGATCACGACGTCGCCGGCGAGCGCGAGCAGGACGCCCGCGACCACGACCAGGGTGGACATCCCGGAAATCCCGTCCAGGTGCAGGAAGCGCACCACCACGCCGGTCAGGGCCGTACCGCCCGCGGTCAGCGAGACCGAGATCAGCGCGCCGATCCCGAGGCCGGCGAGCACGCCGAGGCTGGACACCCGTTGCGCCACGAGGTTCTGCGCGGGCGGGCGTACCTGCCAGACGGCATCCAGCGCCCGGCGCAGGTTGCCGATCCAGCCGAGTCCGGTCAGCAGGACGCCGATCAGTCCGACGATCCCGACCCCGGTGCGCGCGTCGATCGCGGTCTGGATGGAATCGCGCAGTGTCTTACCCGCGCCACCCGGGACCGTCGTCGTGATGCGGTTGAACAGCTCGCGCAGCGTGTCCGGGTTCGACCGCAGCACGAAGCCCGCGACGGCAACCGCCAGCAACAGCAGCGGGAACAAGGCGAGGAAGCTGAAGAAGGTGATCGCGGCCGCGTACTGGTTGCCGTTGGTGTCGTTGACGCGCCCCCAGGCTGCGACGAGGTGCCGCACTGACGGGCGCTCGTCCTTCAGCCGTCGCCAGCGCGCCCTGCCGCGCTCGACGATGCCCGGACGCTCAGCGGTGTCAGCCACGTACCAGACCTACCCACCGAGGGGGAATTCGGTACGCCAGTGCCAACTGCCTTCCGGGTCGCGCGAGAACAGCACGATGTGGTCGACCCGGAAGCGGGCCACGAAGTCGGCCAGCCCCTCGTAGGCCTCGTCCAATGCCTCGTCCTTGAGGTCGTGGGCCACGGTGACGTGTGGGTGGTACGGGAACTCCAGCGTCCGGTCCAGCGGACCGCTGCGGATGGCCTGCTCCAATTCAGCACAGTCACTCATGCCGGTGGTCACCTGCACGAACACCACCGGGGAGGTGGGCCGAAACGTTCCCGTCCCGGCGAGATGCATGACGAACGGACGAGCGCACGCGGCGGCCCGCATGAGGTGTGTCTCGATCTTGCCCATCGACTCGGCAGCCACGGGCGTGGGCGGCAGCAGCGTCACGTGCGGCCAGACCAGCTCGGCCGCGGGGTCACCCACGCGGGTGCGCCAGTTGGTGAGCACGGTGGCGTGCGGCTGCGGGATCGCGATCGCGACGCCCAGCATGACCTCGTCGGCCATTCAGCGTCTCGCCGCGGGTAGGAAGCCGACCCGGTCGTAGGAGGTGGCGAGCGTGTCCGAGGCGACCGCGCCGGCCCGCTCGGCGCCGCCGGCGAGCAGCCGGTCCAGCTCGGCCGGATCGTCGAGCAGCTCCCGGGTCCGGCGCGCGAACGGCTCGGCGAACGCAATCACCGCGTCGGCTACGGCGCTCTTGAGCGCTCCGTAGCCCTGGCCGGCGAAGTCGCCCTCGACCGCGTCGGCCTTGCGGGCGGTGACTGCGGCGAGGATCGCGAGCAGGTTGGACACACCCGGCTTGGACCGTGGGTCGTAGCGCACTTCGCTGCCGGTGTCGGTCACCGCCCGTCGGATCTTCTTGACGATGGCGGACGGGGCATCGAGCAGGTTGACCGTCCCCGCGTCACCGAGCGACTTGCTCATCTTCGCCGTCGGATCCTGCAGATCGAGGATCTTCGCGGCCTCCGCCGGGATATAGGCCTCCGGGACAGTGAACGTGTCGCCGTACCGGGAGTTGAACCGCTGGGCCACATTGCGGGTCAGTTCAAGATGCTGGCGCTGGTCCTCACCTACCGGGACCTGGTCGGCCTGGTAGAGCAGGATGTCCGTGGCCTGCAGCACCGGGTAGGTGAACAGTCCGACCGTGATCTGCTCGGACCCGGTACGGGCGGACTTGTCCTTGAACTGGGTCATCCGGCCGGCCTCGCCGAACGAGGTCAGGCACTGCAACACCCAGCACAACTGCGCGTGCTCGGGCACCTGGCTCTGCACGAACAGCGCGCAGCGCGCCGGGTCGAGACCGGCGGCGAGCACCTGCGCCGTGGCGACCTGGGTGCGCCGGCGCAGCTCAGCCGGTGGAGGTGCGTCCATCGAGATCGCGTGCAGGTCGACGATGCAGTAGAACGCGTCGTGATCGTCCTGCATCGCCACCCACTGCTTGACGGCGCCGAGGTAGTTGCCGAGGTGGAAGGAGTCCGCGGTCGGCTGGATGCCGGACAGGACGCGGGGTCTGCGCGCGGTTTGCGCCTCGTTACTCGTTACCACCTGGTGATTCTGGCACTGTGTCGATCTCTGCGCTCGCCGAGTCGGCAGGAGGGGTCAGCCGGACCCGGGCGGCCCGACGGCCGTCCACCTCGATCACGTCGAGCAGGAAGCCGTCGTGCGAGATCCGGTCGTGCACCTTGGGCAACCGGCCGAGCGCGGCCATGACGTACCCGCCGAGGGTTGCATAGGGACCCTCGGGCAGCTCCAGCCCGGACAGCTCCGCGACCTCGTCCAGGTTCTCCTTGCCGTCCAGCTCGATCACGCCGCCGGACAGGCGCACCGGCTCGCCGCCGGCGATGCCGCTTTCGTCGTGGATGTCGCCGACGATCTCCTCGACCAGGTCCTCCAAGCTGACGATGCCGTCGGTGCCGCCGTACTCGTCCACGACGATCGCGAGATGGTGCCCCTCGCGGCGCATCTCCGAGAGCGCGGACAGGACCCGTTTCGTCCCGGGCATCTGCTTCACCTCGCGCGCCAGGCTGGCCACGGTCCGGTCGCGTCCACCGCGGACGTCGCCGAAGACCAGTTCGCGGATGTGCACCACACCGCGCACGTCGTCGTGGTCGCGGCCGAACACCGGGTAGCGCTCGTGCGGGTGCGCTGCCGCGAACTTGACGGCCCGGCTGACCGTCATCGTCCCGTCCAGGAAGAAGACGTCGGTGCGCGGCACCATCACCTCGCTGATCGAGCGCTCACCCGCGGCGAAGACGTCGTCGATCAGCCGGCGCTCGTCCGTGGACAGCGATTCGTGCGCTGCCACGAGTCCGCGCAGCTCCTCCTCGCTGATCGGCTGGCGTCCGGCCGACGGGTCGCCGCCGAGTATCCGGACCACCCCGTTGGTCGAGCGGGAGAGCAGCCAGATGACGGGACGGAAGATCGCGGCGATCCGGTTCAGCGAGGGAGCGAACAGCTTCGCCGTGGCCTCGGGACGTTGCAGGCCGAATCGCTTCGGGGCCAGCTCGCCGACCACGAGCGTCACGAAAGAGATGACCAGCGTCACCCCGACGACCCCGGTCGCGCCGGCCAGCCCGTCGCCCCAGCCATGCCCGACCAGGAACACCTTGACGTCCTCGGAGAGGGTCACCGCCCCGAATGCGCTCGACAGCAGGGCGGTCGAGGTGACACCGATCTGCACGGTCGCGAGGAAGCGGTTCGGATCCCGGACCAGCCGCTCGACCGCGGCGCCACGGCGTCCGGTCTCGCCCATCGCCCGGGCCTGGCCCTCGCGCAGGGACACCAGCGAGATCTCGGCGGCGACGAAGAGTCCCTCGATCACGATCAGCAGCAGGACGATGCCGACGTTCAGCAACGTCCGCGCGTCCACAGCACAAAGCTACGACAGAGCTACCCGGCCATCGCCTGCTGCAGGTTCGCGTCGATCGCGTCGAGGAACTGCTCGGTGGACAGGTACGGGGCGTCGGCGCTGATCAGCAGGGCCAGATCCTTGGTCATCTGACCGGCTTCGACGGTCTCGACGCAGACCCGCTCCAGGGTCTGCGCGAAGCTGGTGACCTCGGGTGTGGCGTCCAGCTCGCCACGATGGGCCAGCCCGCGCGTCCACGCGAAGATCGACGCGATCGGATTCGTCGAGGTTGGCTTTCCGGCCTGATGCTGGCGGAAATGGCGGGTCACGGTGCCGTGCGCCGCCTCGGCCTCGACGGTGCCGCCGTCCGGGGTCATCAGGACGGACGTCATCAGGCCGAGCGATCCGAATCCCTGGGCGACGGTGTCGGACTGCACGTCGCCGTCGTAGTTCTTGCACGCCCAGACGTAGCCGCCCTCCCACTTCAACGACGCCGCCACCATGTCGTCGATCAGGCGGTGCTCGTAGGTGATCCCGGCCGCCTCGAAGTCGGCCTTGAACTCGGCCTCGAAGATCTCGGCGAAGATGTCCTTGAATCGGCCGTCGTAGCCCTTCAGGATCGTGTTCTTGGTTGACAGGTACACGGGGTACTCGCGCAGCAGCCCGTAGCGCATCGAGGCGCGGGCGAAGTCACGGATCGAGTCGTCCAGGTTGTACATCGCGAGCGCCACTCCCGGGCCGGGGAAGTCGAAGACGTTCAACTCGGTCGGTTGCGACCCGTCCTTGGGCGTGAAGGTGAGCGTCAGCGTGCCTTCGCCGGGCACCCGCAGATCCGTGGCCCGATATTGGTCGCCGAAGGCGTGCCGGCCGACGACGATCGGCTTGGTCCAGCCGGGGACCAGCCGCGGCACATTCGACATGATGATCGGCTCGCGGAAGATCACGCCACCGAGGATGTTGCGGATCGTCCCGTTCGGCGAGCGCCACATCTGCTTGAGCCCGAACTCCTGGACGCGCGCTTCGTCCGGGGTGATCGTGGCGCACTTCACACCGACGCCGTGCCTCTTGATCGCATTCGCGGCGTCGACGGTCACCTGGTCGTCGGTCGCGTCGCGGTGTTCGATGCCCAGGTCGTAGTACTCGAGATCCACGTCCAGGTAGGGATTGATCAGTTTGTCCTTGATGAACTGCCAGATGATGCGCGTCATTTCGTCGCCGTCCAACTCGACGACCGTGCCGTGCACCTTGATCTTTGCCATCCCAGCCTCCGTCAGTCTTCGTTATCTCTTAGTGTTCTGGACATGAACGAGTCACGCACACCGACCCCCGTGGATGCTCTGGCCGAGCGCTACCTCGACGACGACGCAGCCCTGGATCCGATCTCGGCCACCGACCGCGGGATCGCGGGCCATGATCACGAGCTGCCCGAGCTGAGCCCCGACTGGTACGAGCAGCGCTCGCAGTTGCGCCGCCGCGTGCTCGCCGAACTCGACGCTGTCGAACCTGACGACCGTACCGACCGGATCACCGTCGCTGCGCTACGCGACGAGCTCGAAGCCGCCGAGGCGATCCGCGGGCTCGGCGCCGAGGAAGCCGACCTGAAGAACCTCGCCTCGCCGGCCCAGACCATCCGGGACTGCTTCGACCTCAACTCGACAACCACCCCGCAGGACTGGTCGCTGATCGCCACCCGGCTGGCGGCCGTCCCGAACGCGCTCGACGGATACATCCAGTCGCTGCGCTTCGCCGCCGCGCGGGGGACGGTGGCGCCGCACCGCCAGGTCGTCGCGGCGATCGCGCAGGCCACCGAGAACCCGGGCCCGGACGGCTTCTTCGCCCGCTTCGCACGCGGCGCAGCCGCGGACGACGGCACCGCACTGCCGGACTCGTTGCGTGCCGATCTCGAACGCAACGCCGAGCGGGCAGGCGACGCGTACGCGAACCTGGTGAGGTTCCTGGGCGACGAGCTGATGGACCAGGCCCCGGACCCCGACCCGGTCGGGTGGGATGCGTACCGGCTGTACTCGCGGGCCTTCCTCGGCGCCCGGGTCGACCTCGAGGAAGCCTACGAGTGGGGTAAGCAGGAATTCGCCCGGATCGTGCACGAGATGGAGCGCACTGCCGAGCGGATCAAGCCGGGGGCGTCGGTGCGCGAGGCGATCGACTTCGTCGAGTCCGATCCCGGACGAAGCCTGGAAGGCACCGACGCGCTGAAGGCCTGGATGCAGGAGCGCTCCGATGCCGCCGTGGCCGCGCTTGCCGGCACGCACTTCGACATCGCCGAGCCGATCCGCCGGCTGGAGTGCCGCATCGCCCCGACGCACGCCGGTGGCGTCTACTACACCGCCCCGAGCGAAGATCTGACTACCCGGCCGGGACGGATGTGGTGGTCTGTGCCGCACGGCGTCACCCGATTCGCGACCTGGCGCGAGCTGACCACCGTCTACCACGAGGGCGTGCCTGGGCACCACCTGCAGGTTGCGCAGACCGTCTACCGGCGCGAGCTGCTCAACCGATGGCGCCGCTCCGGATCGTGGGTCAGCGGACACGGCGAGGGCTGGGCGCTATATGCCGAACGCCTGATGGCCGATCTGGGCTTTCTCGACGATCCGGCGGACTACCTCGGCATGCTCGACGGCCAGGTGCTGCGCGCGATCCGGGTCGTCATCGACATCGGCGTGCACTGCGGGTTCCCCGCTCCGGACGTGGTTGGCGGCGGCGAATGGACCTACGACAAGGCCTGGCAGCTGCTCTCGTCGCACGTCCACGAGCCCGAGGCCAATCTTCGCTTCGAACTCGATCGTTACCTCGGTTGGCCCGGCCAGGCACCGGCGTACAAGATCGGCGAACGCTTCTGGCTCGAACTGCGCGAGCA
>JALZAI010000052.1 GCA_030948475.1 Actinomycetota bacterium | reverse complement strand
ATCCTGTGGGGACGCGACGCCCAGACGCTGCGTCAGCTGCTCGGCGGCAAGCCGGTGATCGAATCGGCACACACGAGTCCGATGTCGGCCGACCGCGGCTTCTTCGTTTCGAGGCCGTTCAGCCGCGCCGACGCGCTGCTGGCCGAACGGGGTGCCGAACCGATCGACTGGTCCCTCAACTGATTGGTATCAGCGCGGTATCTTGGTGTCCTGGCTGGCCACCGGCGCGTTCTATCGGATCGACGGATACCTGCTCGACGCGCCCGACGATGCCGCGTACGACTTGGTAATTTCGGTCGCCACCGGCGACTTCGAAGTGCCCAAGATGGCGAAGGTCCTCGTGGGCTGGGTGAGTACGCGGGGCTGACGGCCGTCTCCACCGTGATCGTGTGCACGCGTGCGTCGCGTCTGCACACGATCGCCGGTTCGCGCCCGGAGCCACGTTGTCAGTGCCGTCATTAGAGTGGAGCCGAGCCCGCCCAACCAGCCGAAAGTCTCCATGTGACCGACCGCTCAAGCGATCGACTAAGCGATCGACTCATCATCAGGGGTGCCCGCGAGCACAACCTCAAGGACGTCAGTCTCGAGCTGCCCCGCGACGCGATGATCGTGTTCACGGGGCTGTCCGGGTCCGGCAAATCGAGCCTGGCCTTCGACACGATCTTCGCCGAGGGCCAGCGTCGATATGTCGAGTCGCTGTCCGCGTACGCCCGGCAGTTCCTCGGCCAGATGGACAAGCCGGACGTCGACTTCATCGAGGGTCTCTCGCCGGCTGTGTCGATCGACCAGAAGTCCACGTCCAAGAACCCGCGTTCCACGGTCGGGACGATCACCGAGGTCTACGACTACCTGCGCCTGCTGTGGGCGCGGATCGGCAGGCCGCACTGCCCGATCTGCGGCGAGCCGATCAGCAAGCAGACCCCGCAGCAGATCGTCGACCGCATTCTGGAGATGCCCGAGGGCACCCGGTTCCAGGTGCTGGCACCGGTCATCCGGGAACGGAAGGGCGAGTACGTCGACCTGTTCGCCGACCTGCAGATCAAAGGCTTTGCGCGCGTGCGAGTCGACGGCGTTGTCCTCCCGCTCACCGACCCGCCGAAGCTGAAGAAACAGGAGAAGCACACCATCGAGGCGGTCGTCGACCGGCTCACGGCCAAGACGAGCAGCAAGCAGCGCATCACCGACTCGGTCGAGACGGCGCTGAACCTGGCCGGCGGCCTGGTGATCCTCGACTTCGTCGAACTGGACGAGGCGGACCCGCACCGCGAGCGGCGCTACTCCGAGCGGCTGGCCTGCCCCAACAACCATCCACTGGCCATCGACGAGCTCGAGCCGCGGTCCTTCTCGTTCAACTCGCCGTTTGGCGCCTGCCCTGTCTGCACCGGCCTCGGCACCCGCAAGGAGGTCGACTCCGAGCTCGTCGTCCCCGACGCCGAGCTGAGCCTGGCCGAGGGCGCGATCGCGCCGTGGGCGAGCGGGCAGAGCAGCGAGTACTTCCTGCGCCTGCTGCAGGGGGTGGCCGACGCCGTCGGCTTCGACATCGACACGCCGTGGGAAGAGCTGCCTGCCCGCGCCCAGAAGGCCGTTCTGCACGGCACCGGCGAGCAGGTCCACGTCAGCTACCGCAACCGATACGGACGGGACCGCTCGTACTACGCCAACTACGAGGGCATCGTCGCGTGGATCGAGCGGCGCTATGCCGAGACCGACAGTGACTACTCCCGCGAGAAGTACGAGGGCTACATGCGGGAGGTGCCCTGCCCGACTTGTCAGGGCACCCGGCTCAAGCCGGAGATTCTGGCGGTCACCGTGCACGGTCGATCGATCGCGGAGATCTCGGCGCTCTCGATCGGCGAGGCCGCGCAGTGGTTGCACGGCCTCAGCCTGGACAGCCGCGAGACCCTGATCGGCGAGCGGGTGCTCAAGGAGATCAACGCCCGGCTCGGCTTCCTTGTCGATGTCGGCCTGCACTACCTCTCGCTCGACCGGGCGGCCGCGACGCTGGCCGGCGGCGAGGCGCAGCGCATCCGGCTCGCCACCCAGATCGGCTCCGGGCTGGTCGGTGTCCTGTACGTGCTGGACGAGCCGTCCATCGGCCTGCACCAGCGGGACAACCACCGCCTCATCGAGACGCTGCTGCGGCTGAAGGAACTCGGCAACACGCTCATCGTCGTCGAGCACGACGAGGACACCATCCGCACCGCCGATTGGGTCGTGGACATCGGCCCGGAGGCCGGTGAGCACGGCGGTTCGATCGTCGTCAGCGGGACCGTCGACGATCTGCTCGCCAGCGAGGCCTCGATCACCGGCGCGTACCTGTCCGGACGCCGGCGGATCGAGGTGCCCCCGATGCGCCGGCCGCGGCAGAAGAGCCGCGAGGTTGTCGTCGAGGGGGCCCGCGAGCACAACCTGCGCAATGTGGACGTGGCGTTTCCGCTCGGCTGCTTCGTCGCGATCACCGGCGTCAGCGGGTCGGGCAAGTCGACGCTGGTGAACGACATCCTCTACGCGTCGCTGGCGAACAAGATCAACGGTGCGAAGCTGCCGCCGGGCCGACACAAGCGGGTGCGCGGGGTGGAGCAGCTGGACAAGGTGGTCGGCGTCGACCAGTCGCCCATCGGGCGCACCCCGCGGTCCAATCCGGCCACGTACACCGGGGTGTTCGACCACATTCGCAAGCTGTTCAGCGAGACGACCGAGGCCAAGATCCGTGGTTACCAGCAGGGCCGGTTCTCGTTCAACGTCAAGGGCGGGCGCTGCGAGAACTGCGCCGGCGACGGCACCATCAAGATCGAGATGAACTTCTTGCCGGACGTCTACGTGCCGTGCGAGGTCTGCAAGGGCGCCCGATACAACCGCGAGACCCTCGAGGTGCACTACAAGGGCAAGACGATCAGCGAGGTCCTCGAGATGCCCATCGAGCAGGCCGCTGAGTTCTTCGCCCCGATCAGCAAGATCTCGCGGCACCTGGACACGCTCGTCGACGTCGGCCTCGGCTACGTCCGGCTCGGCCAGCCCGCACCGACGCTGTCCGGGGGCGAGGCGCAGCGCGTCAAGCTCGCCTCGGAACTACAGAAGCGCTCCACCGGACGCACCATCTACGTCCTGGACGAGCCGACCACCGGCCTGCACTTCGAGGATGTCAGCAAGCTGCTCGGCGTGCTGCACTCGCTCGTCGACCGGGGCAACACCGTCCTGGTCATCGAGCACAACTTGGACGTGATCAAGACCGCCGACTGGATCGTCGATATGGGTCCCGAGGGCGGCTCCGGCGGCGGACTGGTCGTCGCCGAGGGCACCCCCGAGGACGTCGTCACGGTCGCGGAGTCGCACACCGGGCAGTTCTTGGCGAAGGCGCTGCCCGCGACGTCCGCGAACCGGCGGAGCACCGCCGGCAAGAGGGCCGGTAGGCGGGCGCCGGCGAAGACCGCGGCCGCTGCCAGCCGTGCGACCCGATCGGCCCGCGCAAGTCGCTGAGGCCCGGCCGAGATCGATCCGGGCCGACGCCAATTCGACGCCGAGTGCGCCGGCGAACGCCCGGCGTCCGGCCGCGGTCAGCGCGACAGCCCGGTGCGACGGCAACCGGGTCAGCCAGTTCGCGTCCTGAAATCGAGTCAGCACGGCGGCGCGGAGCGCTCCCGCGAGGTGGTGGCGCTGCTCGCTCCAGTCGACGCAGAAGCCGGACCTCGACGTGGCGTTGCGGCTGCGGCCGGACGGCCTGATCAGCTTCGGGCTCGGCGGTCCCTGAGGCGGGCGTGCCGCAGTTGGCGCCGCGCGTCCGAACCGCTATCGCCTGACTAACCTGGAACCCGTGCCCGATCCGTCCGCCTACCGGCCAGCGCCGGGGACGATCCCGCTCGATCCGGGCGTGTACCGGTTCCGCGACGAGCGCGGGCGCGTCATCTACGTCGGCAAGGCGAAGAGCCTGCGGCAGCGGCTAAACTCCTACTTCGCCGACGTCGCCGCGCTGCACCCGCGTACCCGGCAGATGGTTACCTCGGCCGCCGGGGTCGAGTGGACGGTCGTGCGCACCGAGGTCGAGGCTCTGCAGCTCGAGTACACCTGGATCAAGGAGTTCGACCCGCGGTTCAACGTCCGCTATCGCGACGACAAGTCCTACCCGTCGCTGGCAGTCACACTCTACGAAGAGTTTCCGCGGCTGCAGGTGATGCGCGGGCCCAAGCGCAAGGGCGTGCGCTACTTCGGCCCGTACTCGCATGCCTGGGCGATCCGCGAGACGCTCGACCTGCTACTGCGCGTGTTCCCGGCCCGGACCTGTTCGGCGGGGGTATTCAAGCGCGCCGGCCAGATCGGACGTCCGTGCCTGCTAGGCTACATCGGCAAGTGCAGCGCCCCGTGCGTCGGCCGGGTGAGCGCCGAGGAGCATCGCGAGATCGTCGATGACTTCTGCGACTTCATGGCCGGCAAGACCGACCAGATGATCCGGCGCCTGGAGCGGCGGATGGCCGGGGCCAGCGCCGATCTCGAGTTCGAGCTGGCGGCACGGCTGCGCGACGATCTCGAGGCATTGCGCCGCGCGCTGGAGAAGCAGGCGGTGGTGTTCGGCGACGGCACCGACGCGGACGTGGTCGCCTTCGCCGAGGACGACCTGGAAGCCGCCGTGCAGGTCTTCCACGTCCGCGGCGGTCGGGTGCGCGGCCAACGGGGCTGGGTTGTCGACAAGCTGGACGAGACGTCCACCGGCGATCTGGTCGAGCAGTTCGTCACCCAGTTCTACGGCCTGTTCGAGGACGACGGCTCGGAGATCCCGCGCGAGGTGCTCGTGCCGTTGCTTCCCGACGACAACGGAGCGTTGGCCGAATGGCTCAGCGAGCGGCGCGGCTCGCGGGTGAACATCCGCGTCCCGCAGCGTGGCGACAAGCGGGCTCTTGCGCAGACGGTGGCCCGCAACGCCGCCCAGTCGCTGGCCCAGCACAAGCTCAAGCGAGCGTCCGACCTGACCGCCCGATCCCGCGCGCTGGGCGAGCTCCAGGACGCGCTCAGCCTGTCCACCGCGCCACTACGAATCGAGTGCTTCGACATCAGCCACGTGCAGGGCACCAACGTCGTGGCGTCCATGGTCGTGTTCGAGGACGGACTGGCCCGCAAGAGCGAGTACCGCCGCTTCGCGATGCGGCACGGGACCGGCGACACCGACTGGATCGCCGAGGTGATCCGCCGCCGCTTCGCGCGCTATCTCGACGAACAGGTCGCGGACGGCGCGGACGCGGACTCCGACCCCGCCGCCGAGGCGGCCGAGACCACCGTCCCACCCGGTATCGACCCCACGACCGGGCGTCCGAAGAAGTTTGCCTACCCGCCCAACCTCGTCGTGGTCGACGGCGGCGCGCCGCAGGTGACCGCGGCGCAGACGGTCCTGGACGAGATGGGCATCGACGACGTCGCCCTGGTCGGGTTGGCCAAGCGGCTGGAGGAGGTGTGGCTACCGGGCGAGCAGTACCCGACGATCCTGCCGCGCACGTCCGAGGGCCTGTACCTGCTGCAGCGAGTACGCGACGAGGCACACCGCTTCGCGATCACCTTCCACCGCGAGCGGCGCTCGAAGTCGATGACCACGTCGGCGCTCGACGGCATTCCCGGCCTGGGTGAGACGCGGCGCAAGGCGCTGCTTGCGCAGTTCGGCTCGCTCAAGCGGCTGCGCGCGGCGAGCGCCGACGAGATCGCGTCGGTCAGCGGGATCGGGCCGCGCACCGCGCAGTCCATCGCGGGTGCGCTGCGCGGCGCCGCCAAGCCAGAACCGGCCGTGAACGTGAGCACGGGCGAGATCCTCGACGACCGGTCGGAGAGCAATGACTGAGAGTGCCGCGGGCGCACTGGAGACCGTCGTGGTCACCGGACTGTCCGGTGCCGGACGCAGCACCGCGGCCAAGGTGTTCGAGGACCTCGGCTACTACGTCGTCGACAACCTGCCCGCCGAGCTTCTGGTCACGCTGATCGAGCTCGGCAGCCGGACCCAAGGTGCGGTGACCAGGCTCGCCGTCGTCCTGGACGTGCGCAGCCGCGCGTTCTCCTCCGACCTGCGCGGGACGATCAAGACACTGGAGGACCGAGGGATGCCGCCGCGGGTGCTGTTCCTCGAGGCTTCCGACGACGTGCTGGTGCGCCGTTTCGAGAATGTGCGCCGCGAGCACCCCATGCAGGGCGACGGGCTGCTCACCGACGGCATCCGGGCCGAGCGCGCGTTGTTGGGCCCGCTGCGCGACTCCGCCGACCTGGTTCTGGACACCAGCGGACGGTCCGTACATGATCTGCGGCGCGATATCGAGTCCGGATTTGCTGCCGGCGGTGGCCTCGACGGTCATCCCGATCTGCGCGCCACCGTGGTGTCTTTCGGCTACAAGTACGGCCTGCCGGTCGACGCCGACCTCGTGGTGGACGTGCGCTTCCTGCCCAACCCGTACTGGATCAGTGAGCTGCGCGAGCAGACCGGACGTGACCCGGAGGTGCGCGACTACGTCCTGGGGCAGGAGGACGCGCGGACCTTCCTCGACACCTACGCCGCCGTGCTCGGCATCATCCGCGCCGGTTACCAGCGTGAGAGCAAGCGCTACCTGACCCTTGCGGTCGGCTGCACCGGCGGCAAGCATCGCAGCGTGGTGATGGCGCAGGAGCTGGCCGACCGGCTCGCGGCGAGCGGCGTGCGTGCCACGGTGGTGCACCGAGATCTCGGACGTGAGTAAACCGCTGCGCGCCGTCGCGCCGCGTCCGATCAGCGCTGTCGCGCTCGGCGGCGGGCACGGGCTGCACGCGTCCCTCTCGGCGCTGCGGCTGGTGACCCCTGATTTGACCGCCGTCGTCACGGTGGCCGACGACGGCGGGTCGTCCGGTCGGATCCGGCACGAGTTCTCCGTGTTGCCGCCGGGCGACCTGCGGATGGCCCTGGCCGCGCTGGCCGGCGACGATCCGGAGCATCGGGCCTGGACCGACCTCCTGCAGCATCGCCTCGGCGGCTCCGGTGTGCTCGCGGGCCACCCGGTCGGCAACCTGATCCTGACCGGCCTGCTCGAGCGCGACGGCGAGGACCCGATCGGCGCGCTGGCCCGGGTGGCCACGCTGCTGGGCTGTGTCGGACGGGTGCTGCCGATGAGCCCGGTTCCGCTGGACC
>JALZAI010000043.1 GCA_030948475.1 Actinomycetota bacterium | reverse complement strand
GCCTCGGACAGGGCACGCGCCGGCACCAGCACCTGAGCCGAGTCCGCGGCCGGGTTCTGCGGACTCCACTCCAGCTCGCGCACCGCCAGCCTGTACCGGTCGGTGGCCGCGAGCGTCAGCCGCGGGCCGTCGATCTCCAGCCGGACGCCGGTGAGCATCGGCAGCGTGTCATCGCGCCCGGCGGCGACCGCAACCTGGCTGACCGCATGAGCGAACTCCGCACTCGACACCGTTCCGGCCGTCGTCGGCATGGACGGTAGCCGCGGATAGTCCTCGACTGGCATGCCCGGCAGGGTGAACCGGGACGCACCGCAGGAGATGGTCAGCCGCGAGCCCTCGACCGTGACATCGACGGGATGCGGCGGCAGGGCCTTGGCGATGTCGGCGAGCAGGCGTCCGGAGACGAGCGCCTGCCCTTCAGCGGCTGCGCTCACCTCCAACGTCACCTCGGTCGAAGCCTCCAGGTCGAATCCGGAAACTGACAGCCGCTCGCCTTCGACCGACAGCCGCAACCCGGCGAGCACCGGCATGGTCGGACGGCTCGACAGGCTCCGGGCAGCCCAGCTGACGGCGTCGGCGAGAGCGTCACGCTCTACCCGGAACTTCATCGTGTCCTCCGCTGGTCAGGTCTTGTCAGGTCATGATGCGGGTGGGGGTCCCGCGTTTGTCCACACACCCACAGTCGTTGTCTGTGTCCGTCTTGAACCAGATCTGATCTGTTCGTCAGTCGTCTTCGCCGGTGTGCACAGTGGGGACAACTGCCGTTAGTGCCCGAGTATCCGGCGCCGCAGCGATCCGAGTGTTGTGGACGACCGTGAGCAGATCATGCCGCGTCCTGGGGACAATGTCGGGACGGCGGGCGAAGCCGATAGGTCATGCACACGGCGTCCACGCTAACCCGACCGGATTCCCACCAATGGCGGAGCCGGCCTGTGCACGACGCCGCCGACGTCATGTCCGGGAGCGCAGCTTGATGCGGCTGGTGAGCTCGCTGATCTGGTTGTAGACGGTGAGCTTTTCCGCCATCTGGGTCTTGATCTTGCGCTCGGCATGCATGACGGTCGTGTGGTCGCGATTGCCGAACTTTTCGCCGATGCGAGGAAGGGACAGATTGGTGAGCTCGCGGCACAGGTACATCGCCATCTGGCGGGCGCTGACCAGTGCTCGGTTGCGGGACGCGCCGGTGATGTCCGCGACCGTCACCGCGAAGTACTCGGCGGTGACCGCCATGATCGTGGCAGCGGTGATCTCCGGGGCGGCGGAGTCTCCGACCAGGTCCCGGAGCACCGTCTCGGTCAGGCGCATGTCGACCGTCTGCCGGTTGAGACTGCCGAATGCGGTCACCCGGATCAGCGCTCCCTCGAGTTCGCGGATGTTGCTCTGGATCCGGGTGGCGATGAACTGCAGCACTTCCGGCGGGAGCTCCATCCCCTCCTGCCCCGCCTTCTTGCGCAGGATGGCGATGCGGGTTTCCAGGTCCGGCGCCTGCACGTCGCTGATCAGTCCCCACTCGAAGCGGGTGCGCAGCCGGGCCTCGAGCGAGGACAGCTGGCGCGGCGCCTTGTCGGAGCTGATGACGATCTGCTTGTTTGCATTGTGCAGCGTGTTGAACGTGTGGAAGAACTCCTCCTGGGTCCGCTCGGCGCGTTCCAGGAACTGGATGTCGTCGATCAGCAGCAGGTCCACCGATCGGTAGCGGGATTGGAAGGTTTGCATCTTGTCGTCGCGGACGCAGTTGATGAATTCGTTGGTGAACTCCTCGGTGGACACGTAGCGGGTGCGTAGCAGGGGAGTCAGGCGCTGCGCATAGTGGCCGATGGCGTGCAACAGGTGCGTCTTGCCGAGGCCGGACTCGCCATAGACGAACAGCGGGTTGTACGCCCGCGCCGGTGCCTCCGCGACCGCGACCGCGGCCGCGTGGGTGAACCGGTTCGACGAGCCGATGACGAACGTGTCGAAGGTGTACTTCGGGTTCAGCCGGGCGTCGCGATCCACCGCGGTGGCGCGCGAGCCGTTGGTGCCGCCGGGCTGGGTCAGCCGCCGGCCCATCCAGCCGTTGTCCAGGTCGGCGGGATCGGCGAACGTGTCGCCGGTGAACCCGTCGGTGAGTGCGTCCTCGGGATCGTCCTCGGCTGCAGCGGCCTGCTCCTCGGGACTCTGGACGGTGACGGCGACCTGGACATCGCGGCCGAGTTCCTGGCTGAGCAGCAGCGTCAGGTAGGGACGCAGCCGGTTGTCGAGGTAATCCCGGACGAACTCGTTCGGGGCCGCCAGCACAGCGGTGTCTGCCACCAGACCGAGCGGGCGGGTCAGGCTCAACCAGGCCTTGTGCTGCGGGCGAAGTGTGTCGTCCTCCTCGAAGCGGGGTCGGGCCCGATGCCACACTCCAGAGAGTTCGGTCTCGTCGTCCACGGATCGGGTCCACTCCAGCCGCTAGTACGTCCGTCACTGCCGCGCGCCGGCCCGTCGGGGATCCGGCTGTTTCGGTCACATGCGGGCATTCCAGCCCAATGAGCGAGCCTCTCATACCGGCCTGCGGCACCGAAACCCACAGGGTTTCCCACAATCTGTGTACGCGGAAACGTCCCGCGACCGCCAGCGCCATCGCTAGCCTTGGGTTTCCGCGTCACTCGGCATCGAGCGACACGATCGGCGAAACTAACAGCGCCCGGCGAGGCACGACAATAGGTCCCGGCGTGTCGCCGGAGAACACCGGCCTACGGACGCCGTCGTTGGCGGGCCTGTGATGGTGGACGGTTTGACCCGCGCCGACGCTGGTCCGTACCGTGGCGATAGGTCCGGCGATGGTGGGCGACGGCACGCCTTCGTGCGGTAGATCCGGGCTGCAGGTCGCGCAGGTGCGACCACCCGACAAAGCACCGCCCCGCAACACCGTCTCGACAGCGAAGTCTCAGCAACGAAGTACGCCCAGCGTGTACGCCGAACCGATGGAGTCCGACCGTGAGTAAGCGCACCTTCCAGCCGAACAACCGTCGTCGCGCCAGGACCCACGGTTTCCGGCTGCGAATGCGCACCAGGGCGGGCCGCGCCATCGTGGCCGCGCGCCGACGAAAAGGACGTCGCGAGCTGTCGGCCTGACCGGCTGTAGCGCATAGCTGTCCTCGTGCTGCCGGCTGCATATCGGATGCGGCGCTCGACGGAGTTCTCGTCGATCGTGCGTACCGGCATGCGTGCCCGCCGGGGCGCCGTGGTCGTGCACCAGGTGGTCCGCGACGACGCAGGACCGCCGCGGGTCGGCTTGATCGTCGGGAGTGTGGTCGGCAACAGCGTGCAACGCCATCGGGTGAGCCGACGGCTGCGCGCACAGCTTGCGACCCGCCTGGACCGGCTCCCGGCGGGCAGTGGCACCGTCGTGCGGGCCCTGCCCAGCGCGGCCGGATGCTCGTCGGTGCGGCTCGGCGATGATCTGGACAGCGCTCTCGCTCGACTGACGAGCCGGTCATGATGCTCACGGAGAACCGCTTCTCATGACCGTGCAGCTGCGCCCGCCTGACCGTGGCCTCGTCGGCGACGACGTCGGGCCGAGCGCGCTGTCGCGCGCGGCGCTCGCGGCGATCGGCTTCTACCGGCAGACCATCAGCCCGGCCTTCCCGCCCACCTGCCGCTACACGCCGTCCTGCAGCGCCTATGCCAGCGAAGCGATCCTGCGTTTCGGGCTGCTCGGTGGCGGCTGGCTGGCGCTGCGCCGACTGCTGCGCTGCCACCCGTTCCACGCGGGCGGGCACGACCCCGTACCGTCAGCCGTTGGCCGGCATGGGAAGCGCATGCGGGTTTCCCATACTCCAGTGACCCTGACTCCCGACGAGTCAGACTCTCAGCGAGGCAGCACTCCCAGTGACCCAGCCGAGGAGCAGTTGAGTGCTTGACTTCTTGTACACCGCGGTGTCCTGGGTGCTGCTGCGCTGGCATCAGCTGTTCGGCTTCCTCGGGCTCGATCCGCACGGTGGCCTGAACTGGTCGCTGTCGATCGTCTTCCTGGTGGTGACGGCGCGGCTGCTCCTGTTCCGGCTGTTCGTCAAGCAGGTCAAGTACCAGCGGCACATGCAGGAGATGCAGCCCAAGCTGCAGGCGGTGCGCGAGAAGCACAAGGGCGATCGCGCCGAGATGCAGCGGCAGATGATGAAGCTGCAGCAGGAGCAGGGTTTCAACCCGGTGGCCGGCTGCCTGCCGATGTTCCTGCAGATCCCGATCTTCATCTCGCTCTATCACGTCCTGCGGCATCTCTCGAACTCTGTGGACAAGTGCCACAACCTGGGCTACCACGGGAATCTGCTGACGCTCTACACGTTCAGCAAGGACGACACCTGCAGCGGCGCGGAAGCCAAGCTGTTCAAGGCCCCGCTCGCCGCGTCCCTGCACGACAGCATGGCCAAGATCGTGCAGCTCGGCGGGGATACCACGGCGACCCGCATGGTCACCGTCGTGCTGGTCTTGATCAGCGCGGCGGCAACGTTTTTCACCCAGCGCCTGGCGACCGCGAACATGACGACCGTCCCGGTCGGCTCGGCCGCGACCATCCAGCGACTGATGAAGGTTTTCATCCCGATATCGGTGCTGTTCTCCGGGGTAATCTTCCCGCTCGGCGTGCTGCTCTACTGGTTCACCAGCAACGTCTGGACGCTGCTGCAGCAGATGTATATCAACAGATATCATCCGCACACCCCGAAGGACGTTGTAGAAGCCGGGGCGGTCGGCAAGACGCTCGCGCCGAAGGTAGGCCAGCGCCCGGCCCGCGACGCTCGTGGTCGAGCAACCTTGGTGCAGGACGCGCAGAACTCCCCGAACGCGGGCGGCGCTGGTGCTGATCCGAGTCCCGGGCCGCCCGCCCCGCCCCGTGCCACGACTCCGCGACCCGGCCAACGCCCGGCGCGCCCGAGCGGGAACAGACCGCCGGGCAAGAAGAAGCGACGCTGAGCGCACAGCACCACCGAAAGGACGACCCCTATGGCCGAGACGGTGCACGAAACCGCCCGCGATACCGAATCCAACGAGGACGCCGGCTCCGACACCGGCGCGCCCGGCAGCCAGTCCGATTCCGCAGCGGATGACCCGGCCGGCGGCAGCCCGGACAGCCCAGACGCCGGCGAGCGGGGGGAGTCCGCGGCCGAGCCGGACGCTGAACTGATTCGCGAGGGCGACATAGCCGCCGACTATCTCGAGCGGCTGCTCGACATCGTCGACTACGACGGCGACATCGACCTCGATGTGGAAAATGACCGCGCGATGGTCGCCATTGTCGGCAGCGGACTGCAATCGCTGATCGGCCGCCATGGCGAGACGCTGGACGCCCTGCAGGAACTCACTCGGCTCGCGGTCGCGGAAAAGACCGGCAATCGCAGCCGGCTGATGCTCGACGTCAGCGGGCACCGGCAGGTCCGCCGAATCGAACTGGCCGCGACGGCGGCCGACGCCGCGGCGCGGGTCCGGAGTTCAGGAGAGTCCATCCGACTTACGCCAATGAACCCTTTTGAGCGAAAAGTCGTACATGATGCGATAACGGCAATTGACGGCGTATATAGTGAGTCCGAGGGTGAAGAACCGACCCGCCGCGTTGTCGTGCTGCTCGAGCAATGACGCCGCATGTAGTGATCTGGCGCGGTCTGCGGACCGAGCTGACGGCCTTTCCTCTCGATTGCTCGGTTGCGGGCCAGGAAGCGGTAATCGTGAGTGAAAACCTAGTCACTAGTGCATCGTTGTTCGCTATCCCGGCCGCGTAGTGCCGCTGGAAGCGGTTCCGGCAGCAGCCAGCGGGGTCTTCGGCCCGAGACTTCCGCTCGCCGAGCAATTTGCGCTACTGCTCGCCGTCGACGGGGTGACCCGTGGGCTGATTGGTCCGCGAGAGCCGGAACGGCTGTGGACGCGTCACCTCCTGAACTGCGCGGCGATTACCGAGCTGTTCCATCCGGCAGCGCGCGTCGTCGATGTCGGTTCAGGCGCTGGCTTGCCGGGCCTCGTGATCGCAATCCAGCGTCCGGATGTGCGCGTCGACCTCGTAGAGCCCCTGCAGCGGCGTGTCGACTTTCTGAGTTTTGCGGTTCGGGAGCTTGGTTTCGGTGAGCGGGTCCAGGTGATTCGTGGTCGCGCCGAGGACGTTCACGTGATTTCCTCCGTGGGCGCGGCGTCCTGGGTAACGGCCCGAGCGGTGGCACCCTTGGACCGTCTGGCGGCGTGGTGCTTTCCACTGTTGGCAGACGGCGGCTCGCTGGCGGCGATCAAGGGTTCCGGAGCCGCTGGGGAGCTGGCCAAGAATCGAGCTGGGCTCGAGCGGCTCGGCGCCACGAATGCCCATATCGTCGAGTGCGGGCTAGGGCTCATCGAGCCCGCACTGACCGTCGTGGTCGTCGAAAGCCGAGCCACAAGCCGGCGCAAGTCGGCACGAACGAAGGAGGCCGATGGCGCAATCGCAGACGCCTGCCACGCAACCGGACGTTGAAGACCACGTTTCACGTGAAACACGCCACAGCGAGCGGCCGGCCCATCAACTCACTGTTCCACGTGAAACCAGCGCCCAGCCGCCCTTCAACCAACCGGGGGCTCGGTGGCCTACTCCGCCTCGTCCCCGCGTCATCACTGTCGCCAACCAGAAGGGTGGCGTCGGGAAGACCACCAGTGCCGTAAACATCGCGGCAGCCCTCGCCCTGCACGGCCTCCGGGTGCTCCTGATCGACCTTGACCCGCAGGGAAACGCGAGTACGGCCCTGGGGGTCGACCACTCGGTAGGGACGCCGTCGGTATACGACGTCCTGCTGTCCGGCAGGGCGATCGCCGAGGTTGCGATGCCAGCCGACTTCACAGACGCCCTGCGGTGCGTGCCGGCCACCCTGGACCTTGCCGGTGCCGACATCGAACTCACCTCGCAAGTTGCGCGCGAGTACCGGATGCAACGCGCGGTGCGGGCCTTTCTCGAGTCGGCCGTCGGACAAGGCGATGCTCCCGACTACATCATCGTCGACTCACCGCCGTCACTTGGCTTACTCACCCTGAACGCCTTGGTGGCTGCTCGTGAGGTGCTCATCCCGATCCAGTGCGAGTACTACGCACTCGAGGGACTCGCCCAGTTGCTGAACACCATCGAATTGGTGCGCGCACAGCTGAACCCGGACCTGGTCGTGAGCACGGTCCTGCTCACGATGTACGACGGCCGCACCCGCCTCGCCGACCAGGTCGCCGCCGAAATCCGTACTCACTTCGGCGAGCTGGTAATCGAATCGGTCATTCCCCGCAGCGTCCGGCTGTCCGAGGCGCCCGGCTTCGGGCAGACGGTGTTCACCTACGACCCCAGCTCGCGTGGTGCGATCGCCTACCTGCGTGCGGCACACGAGATCGCGGGGCGAGCCCAGTCAGGCGTCGTCGCCAGCGACGCGGGGACTGAGGCAGGAGACGAATCGGAGGGGAAGAGATGAGCAATTCGACACGGATGGGCGGTCTCGGACGCGGCCTGGGCGCCCTCATCCCGTCCAGGTCGTCGCTCGAGGAGCAAACTCCGGCCGACTCCGCGCCGGGCAGCCCAGCCAGCGAGCCGCCCGAGGGTGTCCCGGCCGCGCCGGCGTCCGAACTGGTTCCCGTCGCCGGCGCGCGGTACGCCGAGGTGCCCACCTCGGCGATCCGTCCCAACGCGAGACAGCCGCGTCAGGCCTTCGACGAGGACGCCCTGGCCGAACTGACCCACTCGGTGCGAGAGTTCGGCGTCCTGCAGCCCGTGGTCGTGCGCGAGGTCACGGACGGCTACGAGCTGGTCATGGGCGAGCGGCGACTGCGCGCCGCGGCAGCGGCTGGACTCAGTGACATCCCGGCCATCGTGCGCACGACCGCCGACGACGCGATGCTGCGCGACGCGTTGTTGGAGAATGTGCACCGGACGCAGCTCAACCCGCTCGAGGAGGCGGCGGCCTATCAGCAACTTCTCGAGGAGTTCGGTGCCACTCACGACGAACTGGCCAGCCGCCTCGGACGCAGCCGGCCGCAGGTCAGCAACACGATCCGGCTGCTCAACCTCCCGGTACCGGTACAGCGTCGGGTCGCCGCCGGCGTGCTCAGCGCCGGGCACGCCCGGGCACTGCTCGGCCTGGATGACGGCGATGCCCAGGACGAGCTGGCCACCCGGATTGTCGCCGAGGGCCTGTCCGTCCGCGCCACTGAGGAACTGGTGGCCCTGCACGCGCGCGGGTACGGCGACACGCCCCCCCGCCGCCGCGCCCCGACGCCGCGCATGAGCGCGCCGGCGGTCAGCGAGCTGGCTGATCGGTTGTCCGATGCATTCGACACGCGGGTGCGGGTGGAGCTGGGCCGGCGCAAGGGCAAGATCACGGTCGAGTTCGCTTCGGTGGACGACCTGGAGCGCATCGTCGCGGTGATGGCTCCGCAGCTGGCTCCGCAGCTGGCTCCGCAGCACCCCCCGGCGCAGGCGCAAGCCTCGCCTGAGCACCCAGGGTCAGTCGAACGTGCGGTAGGCCACCACATCGGCGAAGGGTCGGCGGCCGCGGTCGAGCGAGGGTGAGCGCAGGTCGGGTGCCGGGTAGCCGAGACTGACCACCCCGACCGGGCTGAGCCGCTCCGGTACTGAGAACGCCGTCCGCAGTGCCGGCCACCGGGCGCCGGGGACGCCGAAGAAGCACGCCGCGAGCCCCAGGTCGGTGGCGGCTAACAGCAGGGTCATCGCGGCCATCCCGGTATCGACGTGCCAGTAGGGGATCGGCCAGTGCCCCTCGTCCCGATCCGTCCAACCCTTATCGGGTTCGGCATACCTGTCGAGGTAAGCTTCCCTGTCGGAAAAGCAAAGAATGAGTACGGGCGCATTCTTCATTCGGGCGAGCCAACGGTCCGGGTCACCGTCGGCGGTTGCCGCCCAGAACGCCTCGCGCGAGGTTATGTCATCAAGCACGAGAAATGCCCACCCCTGGGTATGGCCCGCCGACGGGGCCCGAACCGCCAGACGCAGCAGGTCGTCGATCACTTCGCGTGATATTGGCCGGACCGGGTCGTAGCTGCGGACCATCCGACGGCGCAGCACGGCATCGCGCAGTTCCATACGCGAACGATGCCATTGCCGGCGCCGATTTGCGCTCGGAACCCACCAGCGATGTGCGAAAGTTGGCGGCGTGGACCTGCGTCAGTCTCGCAAGCTCGAAGACGTCTGCTACGACATTCGTGGCCCGGTGCTAGAGGAGGCCAAGCGGCTCGAGGAGGAGGGCCGGCGGATCATCAAACTCAACATCGGCAATCCGGCACCCTTCGGCTTCGACGCACCCGAGGAGATCCTGGTCGACGTGATCCGCAACCTGCCTTCCGCGCAGGGCTATTCGGATTCACAGGGACTGCTCTCGGCACGCACCGCGATCGTGCAGCACTACCAGCAGCGCGGGCTCGACATCGACGATCCCGACGACATCTGGCTCGGCAACGGAGTCAGCGAGCTCATCACCATGTCGCTGCAGGCCATGCTCGACAACGGCGACGAGGTACTCATCCCGGCCCCGGACTATCCGCTGTGGACCGCGTCCACGAGCCTGGCCGGTGGCCGGCCGATCCATTACCTCTGTGACGAGACGATGGGCTGGCAACCCGATCTCGACGATCTGCGCGCCAAGCTTTCGCCGCGTACCAAGGCAATCGTGGTGATCAACCCGAACAATCCCACTGGCGCCGTATACCCCCTCCGGGTACTGCGGGAGATCGCGGCGATCGCCCGCGAGAACGATCTCGTCGTGCTCACCGACGAGATCTACGACAAGGTCCTCTACGACGGAGCGGAGCACACACCATTCGCGCTGGTCGCACCGGACCTGTTCACGCTGACCTTCAACGGACTGTCCAAGGCGTATCGCGTGGCCGGGTTCCGCGCCGGCTGGCTAATGGTCGGCGGGCCGAAGAAGCACGCGAGCAGCTACCTCGAGGGCATTGCCATCCTGGCCAACATGCGGCTATGCGCGAACGTTCCCGCGCAGCACGCGGTGCAGATCGCGCTCGGGGGACGGCAGAGCATCCGCGACCTGATCCTGCCCGGCGGCCGGTTGCGCGAGCAGCGCGACGCCGCGCTCGCCGCGCTCGGAGCGATCCCCGGCGTGAGCTGCGTCGTCCCGCAGGGCGCCATGTACGTCTTTCCGAAGCTGGATCCGGACCGCTACCCGATCAAGGACGACCAGGCGTTCGTCCTGGAACTGCTGCGTGATCAACACGTGCTCGTCGTGCAGGGGACCGGGTTCAACTGGCCGCGCCCGGATCACCTGCGCATCGTCACGCTGCCTCGCGCGGACGACCTCGCGCTCGCGATCGGTCGAATAGGCGAGTTCCTGTCCGGCTACGAAGGCAACCTCTGACATGTCGCGACGCATGGTCAACTTGACCCTGGACAACCTGGGCGAGCTGGCGCACCGCTGTCGATCGTGCGTCTTCTGGGAGCTCGATCCGCTCGGCGGTGAACGCGCTTGCGCGAACGGCACCCAGGAGCTGGACAAGGAAGCCTGGGTCTCGGACACGCTGCTCGAGTGGGGCTGCTGCGGGCAGCTGGCCTACGTCGACGCAGTTCCGGCCGGGCACGTGCTCTACGCGCCGCCGGCCTACGTCCCTCGATCGGTCGCCTTCCCGACGTCCCCGATCAGCCCGGACGCGGTGCTGCTGATGTCCGCGCGTCTGGCACCGGAGTTTGCCGGCGCGGGTCTGGGTCGGATGCTGGTGCAGGGCATGGCGCGCGACATCACCCGCCGAGGCATCAAGGCGATCGAGGCATTCGGGCGTACGGCGGTGGTGACCGAGGACAGCCCGCGCGGCTGCCTGCTCCCCGCCGAGTTCCTGCTCGCGGTGGGGTTCAAGACGGTCCGCCCACATCCCTACACACCGCGGCTGCGACTGGACGTGAAGAGCCTGGTGACCTGGCGCGAGGATGTGGAGTACGCGCTGGAGCGGCTGCTCGGCTCGATGCACCTGCCCGCGCTCGCGCGACGGTGACGCCCCTTTCCTGGGGGCGTCTCACGCCAGCGACGCTGCCGAGATCCGCATCATCCCGGTCGGGGGATCGTCGGCCTTGGGCAGGTACAGGCGCTGCACGGCCACCAGCAGCCCCTCGGCCACCGCGTCCCGGAACCGCGGGTCGGCGAGGAGGGGCCGGTCGAGCGCCGAGGTGAGGTAGCCCAACTCGACCCGGACGGCGGGCATGCGCGTGAGCCGCAACAGCGCCCAGGTCTTGGCGTGGATCCGGCCGTCGGTCATTCGGGTGCGGGCGACGAGTTCGCGCTGCACCAGGTCGGCGAGACGTTCGCCGATGGTCGAGGACGACTCGGCCGCACCGTAGAAGTACGCGGCGATGCCGTTGGCGCGGGGGGACGCATACCCGTCGATGTGCAGCGAGAGCACCAGGTCCGCGCCTATGTCGTTGGCGAGCGCGGCGCGGGCCTCGTCGCTGGCGCCGTTGTGCGGGCCCCGGGTAAGCCAGGACTGCACCGCGAGGGCCTCGAGCCGGCCTTCCAGCCGGGTGGCGAGATCCCAGACCAGCTCGGCCTCGGTGTGGCGGCCGTAGACGGTACCCGGATCGGCGCCCCCGTGGCCGGGGTCTAGGACGATGCGTTTGCCGAGCAGGCTGGGCCCGGACTGCGCGACCGCGACCATCTCGCGCAGCAGTTGAGGGCGCCCGCCCACCACGCGCCGGCCGAGTTGGCGCAGCGCGCGCAGTGTGTCGGGACCGCAGATTCCGTCGGCGACCAGGCCGTAGTCGCGCTGGAAGGCGCGCAGGCCGGCGGCGGTGCGCACGCCGAACACCCCGTCGGCGCGGGCCAGGTCATAGCCCAGCTCCAGCAGTTGGGTCTGCAAGGCGCTCACATCGTCGCCGAGCACTTGATGGCTCGCCTCGTGCGCCAGCACCCGGTCGCCCAGGCGCCAGTGCGCTCCGGTCAGGCCCGCGTAGGTCTCGGCGCCCACGGCTCCGTCTACGGTGAGCCCGCGGCGCTGCTGGAAGTGACGTACCGCCAGTTCGGTGGCCTCGTCGAAGACGTGGACGCCTTCCGGCCGGGTGTTGTCGAGCAGACCGATCGAGGCGAGCATGCGACGGATCTCGACGACGGCGCTACCGACGGCACCGCGACGGACGGGCTGCATGTTGGAATGGTCCTCGCGGGGCTGTGGGGGAAATCGGGTCCGTCGGTTATTGTGCCCCAGGTTGCCGCGGACGATGCAACCCGCGCCCTGTTCGGAGGCGATCCCGGCTGACCTCGACGGCATCCACCCCGCCAAGTCCGGCGGATACGAAC
>JALZAI010000233.1 GCA_030948475.1 Actinomycetota bacterium | reverse complement strand
GGTGGACAGGGCGTTTGCAGTTACCAGTTCGTCCGTGCCGACGACGTGCGGCAGGCCGGCCGAGAGGGCCGCGTTGAAGAAGCGGCTGATCGAGAGCACCACCAGGGCGCTGGCATAGAACGGCTGGCCATGCAGCCCGAAGGCAATCTCGGCCGCCACCCCGATGACGGCGAGGGCACGGCTCAGGTTCGCCATCACCAGCACCCGCTGGCGCCACCAGCGGTCCAGCAGCACGCCGGCGAACGGGCCGATGATCGAGTAGGGCAGCAACAGCACCGCGAAGCCGGCGGCCACGTCCCCCGCGCTCGCCGCGCGCTCGGGGTTGAACAGCACCGCCGCGGCAAGGCTGGCCTGGAAGACCCCGTCCGCGAACTGGGCGGACAGTCGTACCCCGAACAGCCGGCGGAAGCCCGGCACCGCCAGCACCGTGGGCAGGTGCCACCGATGCCGCGACCGCACCGGGCTCATCCTGTCCGGTCCCCTTCCCTTCCTTGTTGGTGATGGGGAATCGAGAGTTCCGCGCTGGCCTGCAGCCGTCCTCACCCGCCAAGATAAACGTCGTGTCGCCGAACAGCTGGGCCGAGCTGGGCAGGTTCGAGCCTGCGAGTGGCCGCCTGCTCGTCGCTACACCGCTGCTCGGCGACCCGCACTTTGCCCGGACGGTGGTCTACCTGCTCGAGCACGACGGCGGAGGGACCGTCGGCGTCGTCCTCAATCGGCCCAGCCACACGCCGGTCGAGCACGTGCTGCCCGGCTGGCAGGACGCCATGAGTGGGCCGGGCGTCGTGTTCGGTGGCGGTCCCGTGCAACCCGACGGCGCGCTGTGCCTCGCCCAGCTGAGCGGGGACGGCCCGGGGGTGCGCCGGGTCGTCGACAGCATCGCCACCGTCGACCTGGACGGCGACGTCGCAGTGATCACGGCCATGACCAGCCGGCTGCGCGTATTCGCCGGGCATGCGGGTTGGCAGTCGGAGCAACTCGGTGCCGAGATCGAGCAGGGTGCCTGGTGGGTGGTGCCCGGAAACGCCGAGGACCTGTTCAGCGAGGATCCACGCCCACTGTGGTCGCGGGTGCTGCGCCGTCAACCCCCGCCGTTGAGCCTCGTGTCGACCTATCCGCCGGACCCGCTGCTCAACTGAGCGTGCGGCATGCTCGGCGTCATGAGACTGCACGAGGTGACCGAGGCACTGGGTGGCCGGATCGCGTTCGGCGGCGACTACAACCCGGAACAGTGGCCGGAATCGGTGTGGCCCGAGGACGTCGCACTGATGCGCGCGGCCGGCGTCAACCTCGTCACCGTCGGTGTCTTCTCCTGGGCGCTGCTCGAACCGGAGGAAGGCCGCTTCGAGTTCGGTTGGCTGGATCGCGTGCTCGACCTGCTGCACGACGGCGGGGTCAAAGTCGACCTGGCGACGGCGACGGCGTCCGTCCCGGCCTGGTTCTCGCACCGCTATCCGCACACGCTGCTCGTCGACCACAACGGGGTGCGCCGCAGCTTCGGTGCGCGCCAGGCCTACTGCCCATCGGCACCTGAGTACCGCAGCGCCGCCGCCCGGCTCGGGGGCGCCCTGGCCGAGCGGTACGCGGCGCATCCGGCCGTCGTGCTCTGGCACCTGAACAATGAGTACGGCGACCACAACTGGCACTGCTTCTGCGACGTCTCGGCCGCCGCGTACCGCGTTTGGCTGCAGCAGCGCTACGGCAGTCTGGACGAGCTCAACGCGTCCTGGGGCACGAACTTCTGGAGCCAGCGCTACACGGCATGGGAGCAGGTCAACCCGCCGCGCGCGGTGTCCTACAACAGCTTCGCCAACCCTGGTCAGCAGCTGGACTGGTGGCGCTTCGGCTCGGACGAGCTGCGCGAGAACATGCGCACCGAGTTCGCCGCCGTCCGCGCCCATGCCGACCAGCCGATCACGACGAACTTCATGGGCCTGTTCAAGCCGATCGATTACTGGTCGTGGGCGCCGGAGCTCGACGTTGTCTCGACAGACCACTACCTGATCGCGGCCGACCGGGACAACGCGCAGCAGCTCGCGATGACCGCCGATCTGGTGCGCTCGCTCGCCGGCCAGCAGCCGTGGCTGGTGATGGAGCACTCCACGTCCGCGGTCAACTGGCAGCGCCGCAATCTCGCCAAGACACTCGGGCAGATGCGGCGCAACTCGCTGCAGCACGTCGCCCGGGGAGCCGACGGGGCGCTGTTCTTCCAGTGGCGGCAGTCGCGGGCCGGCGCCGAGAAGTTCCACTCCGCGCTCGTCCCGCACGCGGGCACCGATACCAAGATCTGGCGCGAGGTCGTCCAACTGGGTACGGATCTCCGCAAGCTCGCCGAGGTCGCCGGCACGAGGGCCGACCCGGCGCAGGTCGCGCTGCAGTGGGGCTGGCCCTCCTCGTGGGCCGCGGCGCTCGACTCGCACCCGTCGGCGGACGTCGAACCGCGCACGGCCCTGCGCCACTGGCATACCCCGCTGTGGGCGGCCAACGTCGGCGTAGATGTCGTGGCCCCCGGCGCCGACCTGTCACAGTACCGGGTCGTGATCACGCCGGTGCAGTATCTGATGGACGATGCGACGCTCGCGGGGCTCGCGTCATATGTCGAGGGCGGGGGGACGTTGCTCGCCACGTTCTTCAGCGCGATCGTGGACGAACGCGATCACATCCGTCTGGGTGGTTACCCGGGCGGGCTGCGCGAGCTGCTCGGCGTACGGATCGAGGAGTTCTTCCCGCTTGCCGACAAGGCGAGCGTCGCGCTGTCGCGATTCGGTCCGGGCCGGGTGTGGAGCGAGCTGGGACGGGCAGCCGGCGCGGAGATTGTCGCCCGCTACACGGACGGACCCACCGCCGGATCGCCCGCGATCACCCGGCGGCCCGTCGGTACCGGCAGTGCCTGGTATGTCGGCACCCAGCTGGACGCCGCAGGCCGGCGCGAGTTGCTGGATGAGGTGCTCGCGGCGGCTGGCGTGCGTCCGGTCGTCGAGGGTCTGCCGCGGGGATTCGAGGCGATCCGGCGGGTCGGCGCGGATGCCGGCTACCTGTTCTTGATCAACCACACCGACCGGGACGTCGCCGTCGACGCGGTGGGGACCGAGCTGCTCACCGGCGAGTCTGCGGCTGGGTTGACGGTGTCGGCCGGCGGAGTCGCGGTCGTCCGACAGCCCAATGACGGTGCTGGCCCGTGAGCGGGCGGGACACGCCGTGGCGGGCGCCGCTCAGGGGCCCCAGAGTCAGCGCTCGACGGTGCCGTCGATGAAGTCCTGCACCGCCTGACGTGCCGCGTCGTCGAAGTACTGCACGGGCGGCGACTTCATGAAGTAGCTCGACGCGGACAGGATCGGGCCACCGATACCGCGGTCCAAGGCGATCTTTGCCGCACGCAGCGCGTCGATGATGATGCCGGCCGAGTTCGGCGAGTCCCACACCTCGAGCTTGTACTCCAGGTTCAGCGGCACGTCCCCGAAGGTCTTGCCCTCGAGCCGGACAAACGCCCACTTGCGGTCGTCCAGCCACGCAACGTAGTCGGACGGGCCGATGTGCACGTTGCGCACGCCGAGATCGCGGTCAGGCACCTGCGACGTGACCGACTGGGTCTTGCTGATCTTCTTCGACTCGAGCCGGTCGCGTTCGAGCATGTTCTTGAAATCCATGTTGCCGCCGACGTTGAGCTGGTAGGTGCGCTGCACCTCCACGCCGCGGTCCTCGAATAGCTTCATCAGTACCCGGTGGGTGATCGTGGCACCGACCTGGGACTTGATGTCGTCACCGACGATCGGGACGCCAGCATCCTGGAACTTCTTGGCCCACGCCGGCGTGCTGGCGATGAAGACCGGCAGCGCGTTCACGAAGGCGACCTTCGCGTCGATCGCGCATTGCGCGTAGAACTTCGCGGCCGCCTCCGAGCCGACCGGCAGGTAGCAGATCAGGACGTCGACGGCCTGGTCCTTGAGGACCGTGACGACGTCGACCGGCTCCTCGCGGGACTCCTCGATCGTCTCGCGGTAGTACTTGCCGAGGCCGTCGAGGGTCGGCCCGCGCAGCACCGGCACCCCGAGCTCCGGGACATCGCAGATCTTGATGGTGTTGTTCTCGCTCGCGCTGATCGCCTGGGAGAGGTCGGTGCCGACCTTCTTCGCGTCGACGTCGAACGCGGCGACGAACTCGATGTCGCTGACGTGGTACGGCCCGAAGTTGACGTGCATTAGGCCTGGGACGCGCGCGGCCGGGTCGGCGTCGTGGTAGTAGTGGACGCCCTGGACGAGGGACGCGGCGCAGTTGCCGACGCCGACGATGGCGACCCGGATGGGTCCGCCGTTACCGTCAAGTCTTGAACCCATCGGGGTTCCTCCATTCGCTGTTTTCGACTGTGGTCACCGGGTGGTCACTGGGACGCGTGCTGGCGTCCGAGTGTTCGTGCTCGATCAACTCGGTGAGCCAGCGGACCTCGCGGTCCACGGACTCGAGGCCGTGCTCGTGCAGCTCGCGGGTATAGCGGTCGAGTCGCTCGCCGGTTCTGGCCAGTGCACTCTTCATCCCGTCGCGCTGTTCCACGACCCGCCGACGCCGGCCTTCCAGGACCTGTAGCCGGATGTCCGAGCGCGTCTGGGCGAAGAACGCCAGCCGCGCGCCGAACCCCTCCTCGTCGAACGCATCCGGGCCGACGTCAGCGAGCAACTCGGCCAGATGCTCCTTGCCCTCGGCGGTCAGCCGGTACACGCGTTTCCCGCGTCGGGACCGAGCCGCGCCCGGCGCCTGCATCGACGCCTCCTCAGAGATCCAGCCAGCCTCGGCCAGCCGCCGCAGGCTCGGGTAGAGCGAGCCGTAGGAGAAGGCCCGGAAGGCGCCGAGCAGTGAGGCCAGGCGCTTGCGGATTTCGTACCCGTGCATGGGGCTCTCGTTGAGCAGTCCGAGCACGGCGATCTCCAGCACTCGACCGTTCCTCTCTTCGCGCTCCTATTCCGACGCGATGTATCAGCACGATACATGACAGCGACGATGTGCGCGCTGTTTACCTTCGAGTTAGCTTCGAGCTTGCGGTTCGTCTGGACGGAACCGGCGACAGCGAGCTAATCAGGCGCGGCGGGCGGGCTACGGCACCTGCAAACTAGGATGTCCGACTATGACCAGGACCGACACCGCGTTCAGTGTTGAACGCAACCCTAACCCGCGAAGTGACGCCGAGCGCGCCGCGATCCTCGACACGCCCGGGTTCGGCAAGTACTTCACCGACCACATGGTCTGCATCGACTGGACCGCCGAGGCTGGTTGGGGCGCCGGCGGGGTCGTGCCCTACGCCCCGATCATGCTGGATCCGGCCACCATGGCGCTGCACTACGGGCAGGAGATCTTCGAGGGACTGAAGGCCTACCGGCAGCCGGACGGCTCGGTCGCGTCGTTTCGACCCGACCAGAACGCGGCGCGCTTCGCCCGCTCGGCGCAGCGCCTGGCCATGGCCGAACTGCCCGCAGAGCTCTTCCTCGACTCGCTTCGAGCACTGCTGGCGGTGGACGAGGGTTGGGTGCCGAACGACCCGAGCCAGTCGCTGTACCTGCGTCCGTTCATGATCGCCACCGAGGTCGGGCTGGGCGTGAACAAGGGCTCGTCGCGTTACAAGTACCTGCTCATCGCCTCGCCGGCCGGCGCCTACTTCAATGGTGGCGTCAAGCCGGTGAAGGTGTGGCTCTCGACCGAGTACACCCGCGCCGCGCCGGGTGGAACCGGCGAGGCCAAGTGCGCCGGCAACTACGCCGCGTCCTTCGCCGCGCAGGCGCACGCCACCGCGCAGGGCTGCGATCAGGTTGTCTGGCTCGATGCGGTCGAGCATCGCTGGGTCGAGGAGATGGGCGGCATGAACCTGTATTTCGTGTACGGGTCCGGCCCGGGTGCGCGCATTGTGACGCCCGCGCTGACCGGGACCCTGCTGCCCGGCGTCACCCGCGACTCGCTGCTGACGCTGGCCGCCGAGCTCGGCTACGTCGTCGAGGAGGGCAAAGTGTCCACCGACGAGTGGCGCGAGGCAAACGCCTCCGGAGCGTTGACCGAGGTGTTCGCGTGCGGGACGGCCGCCGTCATCACTCCGGTCGGCTCGGTCAAGTCCGCGGACGCGTCCTGGACGGTCGGAACCGGCGAGCCGGGGCCCATCTCGATGCAACTTCGCGAACACCTGCTCGGCATCCAGACCGGCCAGCAGCCCGACATCCACGGATGGATGTACCAGCTGGCGTGAGGGCTAGGTGGGCCAGCGCCGGAAGTTCTGATGCGAACGGCTGGGCGTGGGCCCGCGCTGGCCCTGGTAGCGCGAGCCGTACTGGAGCGAGCCGTACGGGAATTCGGCGGCGCTGGAGAGCTGGAACAGGCAGAGCTGCCCGATCTTCATGCCCGGCCACAGCATGATCGGCAGGTTGGCGACGTTGGACAGCTCCAGCGTGATGTGGCCGGTGAACCCGGGATCGATGAAACCGGCCGTCGAGTGGGTGAGCAGCCCGAGCCGTCCCAGCGACGACTTGCCCTCCAGCCGCCCGGCCAGGTCGTCGGGCAGCGTGACGATCTCGAGCGTCGAGCCGAGCACGAACTCCCCCGGGTGCAGCACGAACGGGTCGTCGTCCTTGGGCTCGACCAGGGTGGTGAGCTCGTCCTGCTGCCGGGAGGGGTCGATGTGCGTGTACTGCGAGTTGTTGAACACGCGGAAGTACCGGTCCAGGCGCACGTCCACGCTCGAGGGTTGGACGAGATCGGCATCCCACGGCTCGACGAGCAGGCGCTTCGATTCCACCTCGGCGCGGATGTCACGGTCGGACAGCAGCATGCGATGCAGGCTAGCGGCCGCCCTGACCAGCCCAGCCGACGCCGCGGAGCTTGACATTAGTCGTCGGGGAGCGTTGTAGTTTCACTTGCAGGAAACATTGCCGGTCTGGGATCGGGATCGCCGCCACAGCCGCGGTCCCGTGAAGATACTTTCTTGCCGCCCAGAGCCCCACCTCGGCACGACCTCATCCCCCGGAAGTCGACCATGCGTCAATCAGTCGCGCGCTGCGCGCCAATCTCGTTCCAGGGCACTTGCCCGGCTCAGGCACCCTCGGCCGACTGGTGGTGGTAGCCGGACGGTCTAGGAGCAGCCGCTTTAGCTAGCAGCGCTCCTCGAGTTGGTCGCCGGGTTAGCACCGGTGCGGTGGCGGGTACCTGAACAGTCAGAACGCGATGTGGTCTTCGGCCCGGGTGGACCGCATTCTTCGTCATGTGCCGGTGCCCGAGCGCACCGCCACCAGAAGTGGGGTCAGCCATGGCCGAATCTCAGTCGAGCAACTCCACCGACGCCCCGGAATCCAGCTCCGAAACGCGTGATCCGCAGGCTGGTTCCCGCACCCAGGAGTCGGGCAGCTCGCGGAGCCGTGCGCCGGAGAAGCGCTCCGGGCGTTACCCCGAGGGCCCGGCGCACGAGCGTCGCGGTGGGCTGGGCCAGACCCTGAAACGCACGTTGACTGAGTTCAAAGAGGACAACCTCACCGACGGTGCCGCAGCGCTGACCTACTACGCGGTGCTGTCGATCTTTCCGGCGATCATCGCCTTGGTGTCGATCGTCGGGCTGGTGGGCAACCCGCAGAAGATCATCAAGACGGCGACGGATCTGGTCAGTTCTATCGGACCGGCCTCGGCGGTGCAGACCTTCAAGGGACCGATCGAGGGCCTGGCAGCGAGCAAGAGCAGCGCCGGGATAGTGCTGATCGTCGGCATCGTCGCGGCCCTGTGGACCGCTTCGGGATACGTCGGCGCGTTCATGCGCGCGTCCAACAAGATCTACGAGGTGCAGGAGGGCCGCTCGTTCATCAAGTTGCGTCCGCTGCAGATGCTCGTCACGTTGGTGCTGGTCCTGCTTCAAGCGTTGGTCCTGCTTGCGCTGGTGGTCACCGGGCCGATCGCGACGAAGGTGGGCTCGGCAATCGGTGTGGGCAGCGCCGCGGTGACGGCCTGGGACATCGCCAAGTGGCCGGTGCTGCTACTGGTGGTGATCGCCATGTTCGTCTTGCTGTACTACTCGGCGCCGAATGCACGGCTCGGCGGCCTGAAGTCGGTGGTGGCCGGCGCGGTCGTGGCGCTGGTGGTGTGGCTGGTTGCGTCTGTTGGGTTCGCCTTCTTCGTCGCCAACTTCGGCTCGTACAACAAGACCTACGGCGCCCTCGCGGGGGTGATCGTTTTCCTCGTCTGGCTATGGATCACAAACGTGGCCATCCTGTTCGGCGCGGAGCTCAACGCCGAGCGCGAACGCAGTCGCCAGCTCGAGGCGGGCGCACCAGGCGCGGAGCGGGAACTGCAGCTCGAGGAGCGCTCGGTCACCAAGGAGAAGAAGCAGCCACGGACCGCGTGACCGGCGCCGCGTCGTTGCGAGGTCCGTCGTCAACCCGTCTCGCTCGGTCGCGCCCCGATGCTG
The DNA here is from genome assembly GCA_030948475.1 of Actinomycetota bacterium. Classification (GTDB taxonomy): domain Bacteria; phylum Actinomycetota; class Actinomycetes; order Mycobacteriales; family Jatrophihabitantaceae; genus JALZAI01. Next base: position 13,351 of record JALZAI010000233.1, on the reverse strand, counting down.
CGGACGGTCTGTCGGCGGCGCCGTCGCCCCGGTTACAGTGCCCCTTCGATCTGAACGAAGTCCACAACAGCGCTAGACGATAAGGAAGATCACTCATGGCAGGCAACAAAGGTGTGGCGTACATGGGCCCAGGCAAGGTCGAGGTCAACGACATCGACTACCCGAAGCTCGAGTTGCAGGACGGTCCCGGGGTTAACCCGGCGAATGTCGGCCGCAAGTGCAACCACGGGGTGATCCTTAAGGTCGCGACGACCAATATCTGCGGAAGCGACCAGCACATGGTCCGCGGCCGGACGACCGCGCCGCAGAACCTGGTGCTCGGTCACGAGATTCTGGGCGAGGTAATTGAGGCCGGCCCGGATGTCGAGTTCATCAAGGTCGGCGACCTGTGCTCGGTGCCGTTCAACATCGCATGCGGCCGCTGCCGCAACTGCAAGGAGGGCAAGACCGGAATCTGCTTGAACGTCAACCCGGCCCGGCCCGGCGCCGCCTACGGCTACGTGGACATGGGCGGATGGGTCGGCGGCCAGGCCGAGTACGTCATGATCCCCTACGCCGACTGGAATCTGCTGCGCTTCCCGGACAAGGACCAGGCTCTGGCCAAGATCACTGACCTGACCATGCTGTCGGACATCTTTCCGACCGGCTTCCACGGCGCAGTCACCGCCGGTGTCAAGCCCGGCTCGACGGTGTACGTGGCGGGCTCGGGGCCGGTCGGGCTCGCCGCTGCGGCGAGCGCCCAGCTGCTCGGTGCCGCTGTTGTCATGGTTGCCGATCTGAACCCGGAGCGGCTCGCGCAGGCCAAGAGCTTCGGGTGTGAGGCCATCGATATCTCGAAGGGCGACCCCAAGGACCAGATCGAGCAGTTGCTCGGAGTGCCGGAAGTCGACGCGGCCGTCGATGCGGTGGGTTTCGAAGCACGCGGCCACGGAGAGGGTGCGCAGGAGGCTCCCGCGACAGTCCTGAACTCGCTGATGAAGATCACCACAGCCGGAGGAGCGATCGGTATCCCGGGGCTCTATGTGACCGGTGACCCCGGCGGCGTCGACGAGGCCGCGAAGGTGGGCTCGCTGTCGCTGAGCCTGGGCACCGGTTGGGCGAAGTCACTGTCCTTCGCCACTGGGCAGTGCCCCGTGATGAAGTACAACTACGGCCTGATGCAAGCGATCCTCCATGACAAGGTGCAGATCGCCAAGGCGGTCAACGCGACGGTCATCCCCCTCGACCAGGCGCCGCAGGGGTACGCCGACTTCGACAAGGGCGCGGCCAAGAAGTATGTCATCGACCCGCACGGCATGGTCGCCCAACACTGACAGCGACGATCCTCCGCAGCGAGGAAGAGTGTCACGGCTGAGTGAGCCGTGTCCCGCATCGGTGACCTCGCCGACCGGGCTGTGACCTCGACGACGACCGGCGGACCTGGTCACTTGACGGCGTCCCTGGCAGCCACCTGGGTGCGGCCCCGCTGATCCATGATCGTCAGACTGACAGCAGGCTCATCTGGAAGCTGTACCGAGCGGCGGAGTAGATGTGATCGCCGTATTCGACGATCTTGCCGTGATCGTCGAAGGCGGTGCGTTGCATGGTCAGCAGCGCGGCGCCTTTACGTTCGCCGAGCACTCGAGCTTCGGCCAGGGTCGCGGTACGCGCACCGATTACCTGAGTGGCCGAGTGGAGCTGGACGCTTGAGCGGCGTAGCAAGTCGTAGAGCCCTTGGCGCTCCAGATCTTCGGTTCTGATCGCCATTCGTTCGGCGGGCAGGTAGTTCGTCAGCCGGGCGATGGGCTGGTCCCGTGCGCGCCGGAGCCGGACGATCGCAATCACCGGCACGCCCTCGGCGATACCGAGCAGGTCGGCGACCTCGGGGGATGCGTCCTGCACGGAGTTGGACAGCACGGTGGTGGCGGGACGCTGACCGCTCGCGGCGAGATCATCGAAGAGGCTGGTGAGCTGCAGCGGTCGGCGCACCTTCGGCGACACCACCCGGGTACCCACGCCGCGTTGACGCACTATCAACCCCTTGTCGACCAGGTACTCCATGGCTTTGCGCATCGTCGGGCGCGAGAGTCCGAGCAGGACGGCCAGGTCGACCTCGTTGGGCAGTCGCATGCCGGGGGTCAGCTCTGCCGCGTCGATTGCCCGTTCGAGTTGCTGCGCGACCTGGAAGTACAGCGGCACGGGGGATTTGCGATCCAGCGTGATCGCGCGCGTCAAAGACGCGGGTTCCGTGCGCGGCGGCATGCTTAGAGTATGTCAGCTCTAATAGACTTAGTCTATTGCATGTTTGTTAGTTCAAACTCTTGACACACCACGGGAATGCCGAGTTGTATTGCTCGCATCCTGGGGAGCTGACGAGTGACGAAGATCGCGCCGGAGCGACGCAAAGCGCCGCGAGCATCGAGGCCTACGCTGTGCCGGCCCGTGGTCCGCGGCCTGGTCATTGGCCGCACCGTGCTGTACCCCGACGACGGCGACGTGGCCGGTACGGTCGACGCGGCGGCCAAGGTGTTGCGTGCGGCCACCGAGAGCAGGGACTCGTGACGCCCCATCTTCCATACTCCGGCGGGCCGATAGCGGTCACGCCCGAGTCGGCCGGCTGGCAGTTCGCCGGCCTGCGGGTGGTCTCGCTCGCGCCCGACGAACCGCACACCCTGCACACGGGGGATTCCGAGGTGTTCGTGCTGCCGCTGTCCGGTGCAGTCACGGTGGCGGTGTACTCGAGCGACGACATCCTCGAGGCCACGCTCGATCTGGCCGGCCGCGCCACGGTGTTCAGCGGAGTCACCGATTTCGCGTATGTCGGACGCGACAGTGTGCTCAGCGTCGCCAGCGTCCGTGGCGCGCAGATCGCACTCCCGTCGGCACGGTGCACCAGGCGCCGCCCGCCTGCCTACGGCGCTGCGCAGGCGGTGCCGGTCGAGGTACGCGGCGCCGGCCCGGCCACCCGCCGCGTGATCAACTTCGGCACTCCGGACGTGTGGACGCACGCCGAGAAGTTGATGTGCTGCGAGCTGATCACCCCGCCGGGCAACTGGTCGAGCTACCCGCCGCACAAGCACGACACCACCGAGCCGTGCAACGTCGCGAACGAGGAGATCTACTACTACCGGATCGCCGGCCGCGACCAGGTCACTCCGAGCCGGGCGGGCTTCGGCCTGCATCGCACCTACACCGGGCCGGAGCATGCCAAGCAAGGGCTGGCCGGGCTCGACGAGTCGATCGAGGTCCGCGACGGCGACGTCGTGCTGATCCCGCACGGCTACCACGGGCCGTGTGTCGCGGCGCCGGGTTACCCGATGTACTACCTGAACGTCCTGGCGGGCCCCGGTGAAACGCGCTCGATGGCATTCTGCGACGACCCCGCGCACGCCTGGATCCGCGACTCCTGGAGCGCCACGTGAGCGAAGCTTGCGAGCGAACCAGTGTCATCGAGCTCAGACACTCCAGCGCCGAGCCGAACGGGCGCAGCGAGGCTCGGACGTGACCGCGACGGTCCGGCTCACGACCGCGCAGGCCCTTGTCCGGTGGCTGGTGGCGCAACGCTCGCAACTGCTCGACGGCGCCGAAGTCCCTTTGTTCGCAGGGGTGTTTGGTATCTTCGGGCACGGCAACGTACTCGGCCTCGGCACCGCTCTGCACGGGGTCCGTGATCAGCTGCCGACCTGGCGTGGACAGACCGAGCAGGGCATGGCACTCGCCGCCGTCGGGTACGCGAAAGCCATGGACAGGCGCCAGATGATGATCGCGACGTCGTCGATCGGACCGGGCGCGTTGAACATGGTGACCGCGGCCGGCGTGGCGCACGCCAATCGGTTGCCCCTGCTGCTGCTGCCCGGTGACACGTTCGTCGGCCGGGCACCCGATCCGGTACTGCAACAGCTCGAGCAGTTCGGCGAGGCAACGATCAGCGTCAACGATGCGTTCCGGCCGGTGTCGCGCTACTTCGACCGGATCACCCGCCCCGAGCAACTGCTCGCGACGCTGCCACAAGTGGCTCGGGTGCTCACCGATCCGGCTGACTGCGGCCCCGTCGTGCTAGCACTGCCGCAGGACGTCCAGGTCGAGCAGTTCGACTACCCGATAGCGATGTTCGAGTCGCGGGTGAACCACGTTCCGCGAGCGCGCGCGGATACCGATGCCCTGGCTGCCGCGGCCGAAATCGTGCGAGTGTCGCAGCGGCCGTTGCTCGTCGCCGGTGGCGGCGTCCGCTACTCCGGCGCGGGCCGCGAATTACTGCAACTCGCGGAAGCGTATGGGATTCCGGTCGCCGAAACCGCCGCCGGCCGGACCGTCCTGCCGGACCCGCACCCGCTCAACGCCGGCCCGATCGGCACCATCGGCTCGGCCGCGGCGAACGCGCTGGCCGCAGAAGCGGACGTAGTGATTGCCGTCGGCACCCGGCTACAGGACTTCACCACCTCCTCCTGGAGCCTGTTCACACCGGACGTGCGGCTGGTCACAATCAACGCGGCTCGCTTCGACGCCGTGAAGCACGCAGCCCACGCGGTCGTCGGCGACGCACGCGAAACCCTTACCGAACTGGGCGATTGCCTCGCCGGCTGGTCCGCCGACCCACGGTGGGGCGAGCGGGCCGCAGCAGAGCGGGCCCAGTGGGACACGCACATCGACGTGCTGCGCTCGGGTGTCGCGGCCGATGGCGCACTAACCTACGCGCAGGTCGTCGGCGTCGTGAACGACGCGAGTGGTCCGGACGACTATGTGCTCGGCTCCTCCGGTGGCATGCCCGGTGAGCTGAACGGTGGCTGGCGTGCCGATCCGTCCGCCGGCGGCCCGACGATGGACCTGGAGTACGGCTTCTCCTGCATGGGCTACGAGACCGCTGGAGCGTGGGGCGCGGCGATGGCGCGCGGCCGGACGCACCCGGCGGGACTGGTCACCACGCTGCTGGGCGACGGGTCGTATCTGATGCTGAATTCCGAGCTGTACGCGGCCGCATTCAGCGGCCACCCGTTCGTCGCCGTGGTGTGCGACAACGGCGGATACGCGGTCATCCAGCGGTTGCAGGTCAGCCAGGGCGCTGACGGCTTCAACAACCTGCTCACCGACTGCGCCGGTCCCGGCGCGAAGCCCGGTGGCGTACGAGTCGACTTCGCCGCGCACGCAGCATCGCTCGGTTGCGCCGTCGTCGACGTCCCGGCCGGCGCAACCGTCGAGGACCTGCGCGCCGCGTACGCCACGACGCGTGGGCTGGCCCAGAGCGGCGGGCGACCTGCCGTGCTCCTGTGCCGCACCCACCCCGCGTCATGGACGGAATCCGGTGCCTGGTGGGAGGTCGGCGTCCCCAGCACGCTCAGCGGGCGGCCCGCGTACGACGAGGCCAAGCGGCACCAGCTGCGCTGGATGGCATGAGCACCGGCGGCTCGTTCAGAGGTGAGTCGCACGCGTTACCCGGGCTGCGTGACGCCGACCCAGCCGCGGCCGGCCGCCGACTCCACCATCGCATCCAGAATGCGGGCGCTCCGAACGGCGTCGTCGATGCCCGCCCCATGTGACTTGCCGTCGGTGATCGATTCGAGGAAGGCGGCCGCCTCGATCACCTTCAGATCGTCGTAGCCCATTGCGATGCCGGCCGCCGGCTGGAACGCGGCGAGCTGGCCATGAGCGGGCCCGACGAAGCGAGTGCTGACGCTCTGGTCGAGGTAGTCGCGTCCCACGCTGACCGCGAGTTCGCCCATCCGCCGGAAGTCCCACGAGACGGCGCCCCGCGTGCCGTGGATCTCGAACCCGTAGTTGCACTGGTCGCTGACACTTACCCGACTGGACTCGAGGACGCCCCGCGCACCGCTGGTGAAGCGTAGGAGGCAGTGCAGGTAGTCCTCGTTCTCGACCGGGCCGAGCTCACCGCCTTCGGCGGTCGCGAAGTGGCTTCCGGTGCCGCTGGGTTTGGGACGCTTGTCGATGAAGACTGCGGTATCGGCTACGAGCGAGTCCACCTCGCCGAGCAGGTGGCAAGCCAGGTCGACACCGTGCGACACGAGGTCGCCAAGCACCCCGGAGCCGCCCTTAGCTCGATCGAAGCGCCACGACAGAGCGCCGTACGGATGCGCCGCGTAGTCCGCGAACAGCCGGAACCGTGCATTCGTGACGCGCCCGATGGCATCCGACCCGATGAGTTCGCGCGCATGCTGCACGGCAGGCGCGTTGCGGTAGTTGAAGCCGACAGTGCTCTGGACCCGACTCGCCGAGACCGCAGCGGCAACAGCGCGGGCATCGGCTGCCGATAGTCCCACCGGCTTCTCGATCCACAGGTGCTTGCCCGCCCGGGCCGCGGCGGCACCGATCTCGCGGTGCAGGAAGTTCGGCGCGGTGACGCTGACGGCGTGTACCCGGTCATCGGTCAGCACATCCTGCCATCGGTCCGTCGCGGACCGGAAGCCGTATCGTTGCACCGCGTTGGTCTGACGGTCGGTCTCGGCGTCGACGACGAGCACGGGCTGCGGGACGAGGGTCAGCTGCGGGTAGTGGTGCAGCACGCGTGCGTAGGCCCGGGCGTGGACCTCGCCCATCCAGCCGAACCCGATCACGGCCACGCCGAGCGGTTCCGTGCTCACTCAGGCACCGAGCGAGGTGAGGAAATCGATGCTGCGACGGACGTCGCTCGCCGGGCCTTCGCCGGGAGTCGGCTCGGCGTACAACGCGCAGTCCTGCTCGAGCACGTACCACCCGCGGTAGTCGGCGCCCTCGAGTGCGGCGACGATCGCCGCGATGTCGAGGTCGCCGTCGCCCAGCGGCCTGTAGAGCCCGGCTCGGACGGCGTCGAGGTAGCTCGCGTCGCCGGCCGATATGCTCGCCGCCACCGAGGTATTCACGTCCTTGAGGTGGACGTGCGCCACCCGATCGGCGGCCTCGTCCAGCAACTCCGAAGGCTGCATCCCGCCGATGAGCAGATGGCCGGTGTCCAGGCACAGCTGGATGTCGCTGGAGCCGAGCAGCCGCCGCACGGAAGCCCGGTCCTCGATCGCCGTGCCGGCGTGCGGGTGCATCGTCGGTGTCATCGCGTGATCGCGGACGATCTGCTGCAACCGGTCAAGGTTCGCGAACAGCACCGTCCACTCGTCCTCGGACAACTGGACCTTACGGTCGTAGCTGCCGTCCGTCGAGCGCGCGGCGAGCACGACCACCTCGGAGCCAGCTGCCGCCAGTGTCGCAATAGCGTCCGTCGCGTCGGCGAGGTCCAGCTCGGGATCGACGTGTAACGGCACCGGCAGGAATCCGCCGATCAGGCGTATGTCGTGGTCAGCGAGCTGGTGGCGAACGTCCTGCGGCTGCACGCCGAGATACCCGGTCGGGCCGAGTTCGGTCGCCTTCAGGCCCAGGTCGCGCATCTCACCGAGCACCCGGCCGGCCGCCATCTCGTGGCCCCAGCCGGGGGCTTCGCAGACGCCCCACGAAATCGGTGCGCCGGCTATGCGTTCGAGGATCGGTGAGGTGGACACTGCGGCTCCTGCCGGCTCGATGACTAGAGCGCTCTAGTATTGAAGCATGCTAGCCCTGACACCCTGATGTCAATGTGAGCAGAAGGTGCCGATGCTGACGGAGCCGAGCGGTCCAGCCACGCGTCTCGACCGACCCCCAACACTCGAAGACGTCGCCGCGCGAGTCGGTGTCTCTCGTTCGCTGGTGTCGATAGTGATGCGGGCGGTGCCCGGTGCGAGTCAGGCGACGCGGCGGCGCGTGCTCGCCGTTGCTGAGGAGCTCAACTATCGTCCGGACGGGCGCGCCCGGCTGCTCGCGGGGCGCCGAACCCGGCTGCTCGGCGTCACGCTCGCGCTGAACAACCCGTTTCACGCCGACGTCGCCGCGGGCATCTACGCTGCGGCCGAGCCGCTCGGGTACCAGGTCGTGCTGAGCGCGATCACACCTTCACGCGCGGCGAGTCAGGCATTGGAAAGCCTGCTGTCCTATCGCTGCGAAGCGGTGGTGCTCCTGGGTGCGCTCGTCTCGCGCAAGTCCCTCGGTGTCCTCGCCGAGCGCCTGCCGGTGGTTGTGGTCGGGCAGCGATCGCCGCATCCCGCTGTCGATGTCGTTCGCGCCGACGACGCCGAGGGGATGCGGCTCGTGGTCGACCATCTTGTCCAGCTCGGCCACCGTCGAATCACACACGCCGACGGCGGGCGCGCACCTGGATCCGCGGCGCGACGAAACGGCTTTCGAGCGGCGATGAAGGCGCACGGACTGGCCGACGTCAGCACAGTGATCGCCGGTGGTGAACGGGAGGAGGACGGCGCGGCGGCTGCCCGGACGCTCGCCGAGGAGCGGCTGCCGGATGCCGTGATCACCTACAACGACCGAAGCGCGGTCGGCCTGCTCGACGTCTTCGCGCGCTCCGGCATCACGGTGCCCGGTCAGGTGTCTGTCGTGGGGTACGACGACAGCCAGGTCGCCCGGCTGCCGTACCTGCGCTTGACGACTGTGAGCCAGGACGTTGCCGTGCTGGCCGACTGCGCGGTGCGCCGTGCCGTGGCCCGACTGGAGAACGAGCCGGTCACCGACCGCGAGATGGTTCTCGCGCCACATCTTGTGGTTCGCGGGACGACCGGGCCGGCCAGCTGAGCGGGAGGCGGGCGACGCTACACCCGCTCGATGAGCACCTCGGGCCGCGCGTCCCGGATGACGCTCTAACGCGCGCCAGCCGCCGATCGCTCCGCTACGGAGCTGTGCCGGTATCGGCCGGGCGGCGGATCGGCTTCGGATCGCCCCGGCGGACAAGCACGGAGCAGATCAGAACCGCGGCCACCCCGATGAGCAGACCGAACGCCACATCGGTGAGGTAGGTCGATGCAACGTGATTCCAGAGTGGATCTGGCGGCCCCGTCTTGAAATGCCGGTCCCGTGTCCGGAGCACTCTGTTGAGATCGATGGACGACCCAACCGCTGCGTAACCCCAGCGCGCGGGGAACAACCAGCTGACCTGCTGTAAGCCGGCCTTCCCCGAGATGGGCACCAGTCCGCCGGACACCACGAGCTGAGCCATGGTGATCAGCACCAGCAGCGGCATGGTCTTGTCGGCGGTGTCGACCAGCGTGGACACCACGAGGCCGAGCATCACCGAAGCCACTGCGGTGACGATGACGGCGACCAGGACTTCGAGCAGCGACGGCCCCAGGACTCCGCTGCGCGGAGTTCGACCGAACACTCCGATCAGCGTGAACACCAACGCCTGCGGAGCGGTGAGCAACGTAAGCACGATGACCTTCGAACCAAGATATGCCGTGATGGACAGGCCGATCGCACGCTCCCTGCGATAGATCGGCCGTTCCTTGACAATTTCGCGCACGGAATTCGCCATCCCCATGAAGCAGGCGCACAGGATGAGCACCATCAGCACCGTGGGCGCGTCCTGGTTAGGCTGCGCGTTCATGGCCCTAAGGCCGTGCTTCGCCGGGACGACGCGCGGTATTGCGCCGAGCAGCAACGGAAAAGCGATGATCAGCCGGATGTAGGACCGGTCCGACACCACGACCCGCAAGTAGCGGCGCACGAGCGTGGACAGCTGCCGGGCGATCGACTGTTGGCGGATGCTCGGCAGCTCCGTCTGCTGCTTCGGCAGCGGCGCCCCGACCGCGGCGGCCCGGTACATGTTCGAGTCCTGGAACCGCCGTCCCCACTCCGCGCCAGGCGTGGCCTCCAACGCGAGGAACACGTCCGCGAAATCGCGCTTGCCGAAGTAGGTCAACGCGCCTCGAGGCGGCCCGAGATAGGCGACGTAACCGCCCGGTGCGAGCATCAGCACCTGGTCGCAGACGTCCAGATTTGCGACGCTGTGGGTGACGACCACGACAGTGCGTCCGTCGTCGGCAAGCGTGCGCAACGAGTGCATCACCGACTTGTCCAACCCCGGATCGAGGCCGGAGGTCGGCTCGTCCAAGTACAGCAACGAGGGCTTGTTCAGCAGCTCCAGCGCCACGCTGGTCCGTTTGCGCTGGCCACCGGACAACCGGCCGACTTGCGTGTCGGCGTGGTTAGTCAGGCCGAGCTCGTCGAGAACCTCGTCGACTCGCGCGGCGCGCTCCGCCGCGCTCACGTCGGGCGGAAACCGGAGCTCGGCGCCGTAGTCCAGTGCTTTGCGGACGGACAGTGATGTGTGCAGCAGGTCGTCCTGCGGCACGTATCCGATCCGGCGGCGCAACTCGTCGTAGTCGTTGTAGAGGTCGCGCCCTGCATACCGGACGTTCCCGGCGTCGGCCGGCCGGAAGCCGGTGAGCGCGTTGAGCAGCGTCGACTTGCCGGCACCGGACGGCCCCACGACCGCGAGCAGGCTCCGCGCAGGCAACCGGAAGTTGACATCGTGCATCAGCTGCTTCGCGCCGACGAACACCGACAATCCCTGCGCTTCGAAGCTGACGTCGCCGGTGTCGACGAACTCGACCAGCGAGCTGCCTTCCACTTGCAGCAGATAGTGCCCGATCGTGATCACGTCGTCCTCGTAGATCGTGGCCTGGGCAACGCGGTGACCGTTGACGAAAGTGCCGTTCCCCGACTCCAGGTCGACGATCTCCGCGGTGTCGGTGCCGACACGGAGCTCGGCGTGCGATCGGGATACCAGCAGGTCGGGCAGATGGATGTCGCATGCCGGATCGCGTCCGATCGTCATGCGCCCGGGAACGAGCCGGTACGCGGAGCGTTCTTTGAGCTCGACCCGCGCCACCTGCGGTACGGGCTGCTCGCGGCCGAGGTGCTGCTCCGACGCTGGCCGCGCAGGCAGCACGGTCAGGTGCTCTTCGAGACCGGCGGCGCGGGACGCCCTGGTGTCGGCCCGTGGTGCCGGCTGATGCCTGAGCACGATCTCCGGTCCGTCGGGGTCACCGAGGCGCACGCGCATCGTGCCGCTCGACGGGATGACAATTCCCTCCACACTGATGCGGGCACCGTCGTGCCAGCTGCCGTTCGAGCTGACGTCGCGGATGCGCCAGCTGTCGGCGTGCGGCTCGATGATGAGGTGGTAGCGCGAGACGTGGACGTCGTCGACGAGTACGTCGGCGTCCACCGAACGACCGACCGTGCACCCGCTGTCCGAGCGGAGGACGACGTCGCGGGAGCCTTCCGATTCGTCGCCGGCGATGACAGACAGTGTGGCGGTCACGAATTGTTCTCTCCTGCAGTCACGTCTACCCAGCGTCGAGCACGACGTGGTCTGCTGTCGCCGCCGCGACCACTCCGTTGTCGTCGCTGTGTACTGACTTCATTCGAAGGTGAAAAGGCAGGTCGGGCAACGGTATCGGCACGGGCGGGAACGCCGACAGCGGACCGCTGAGCAGGCTGCTGGCGTCGCCGAGCACGCCGCCGAGTGCGCCACCACCGGTGATATGTAGCGAGGTGGGCGCGATCACCAGGCCCGCGTCGTTCGCCCCCAGCCGGGCGGACCCGCTCACCTTGATCGTCTGCCCGCCCTCCATGACGCTGCCGGTGACCTGGACCGCTCCGTGTCGCCCTGCGAGGGTCAGATGGCCAGGTTGGTGTGCGAGGAAGGAGTTGAGGTCGGCGAAGCGCAGGGCGACCGTCGCCGCGACATGATCGACGGGAATCGTCGACACATCGTTGCGGATCACCGTCGACAGGGGAACGTGTGCCCCTTGTAGAAGACCGGAGATGCTCTCGATGCGCACCGAGCCCGGTGGCGTGATGTCATGGATCCCTACGCGGATGTCCGTGTACTTGCCGAACGCCACCTGGGTCAAGAAGGGAAACCCGCCAAAGGAGACGCTCGGTCGGCGGGCGAGCCCCTGGCTCTGCTGGACGATCTGGCTCACGGCCTGCGTCGACGCGATCCGCGCAGCCACCCGGTCGGCGATCCCGAGCAGCAGGATCAGCACGACCAGCACGACACCGATCCTCCGATACCGGCGCCGAGGCATCGCTTTCTCTGCCACGGCGCTCGCAGGGGTGTGCGCATCTCCCATCTCGGCCGGCGGCCCTTCGATCAGAACCTGCGGACCCGTGCGGTGGCCCAGGTAAAGACGCATCTCGCTGCCGCGCGGAACGTGAAGTCCGGCGAGTCCGATGCGGGTGCCGTCGTGCCAGCTGCCGTTCGAGCTGACGTCACGGACGAGCCAGTCCTGCTGAGCGCGCTCCAACACCAGGTGGCAGCGCGAAACCTGGTCGCCGTGCACGACGATGTCGGCGTCGGCGGCGCGGCCGACGGTCCAGGCTCGGTCCGGGGAGACCAAGGTGCGCGCCGAGGAGGGCCCGCTGGCACCGGTCACCACGGTGAGGTTGTCGGACGTCGGGTTCCGCGCGGGTGTGCTCCGTTCGGCTCGCAAGTCCGCCCGATCACCGCATACGTCGAGAGGCCGACCATTCCGATGCGACAGCCGTTCCCCGTCGCGGGAACCGCCGAACGATGAGTCGGGCAAGCGTGGATCTCCGGCGTCGCTAGAGGGTGGGACGACGTGGCGGCTACTTAGGTTAGCTAAGCGGGGACCAGCTTAACAGTCTCAGCCGCCACCCGGGGTCGGATCTCCGGACCCGCCGCGCTGTACGGCTGGAACGGCCGGAAAGTCCGACATCACCCGGTGCTCGCGTGCCTGACACACCGCAGCGTGCACGGCCCGACGGTCGACGGTCGCTGTCGGGGTGCGGCCGTCACGTGAGGGACCCGCTCGCCTGCTCGTATACAGGGCAACGTTCCGCCGACGAACGGGGACGATACAGCTGTTGGATTGTCGCCGCCCGCGTTCTCACGGCATCATTTCGGCACCCGCCCGCAAGGGCGCGTGAGTTCCACTCGAGAGGAGACATCGCGATGACGTCCGTGCCTGCTCGGCAATTGGGCGGCCCGATGGCGCGCCGGCAACTGCACTACATCTGGATCCTCGACTGCTCGGGCTCGATGAACTCGTCGGGAAAGATCCAAGCGCTGAACACCGCGCTCGCTGAGGCGCTGCCGCTGCTGCGCGCGGCCGCTGAGGAGAACGTGACCGCCGATGTCCTCGTGCGTGTTGTCGCGTTCTCCGACGGAGCGCGATGGCACATCGCCGAACCGACCGCTGTGGAGGAATTCCGGATGCCGCCGGTCGTGGCCGACGGATTGACCGATCTCGGAGCGGCGCTCGCGCTGGTCGCGAGCGGTCTCGAAAGCCCGCCGATGCCGGAGCGGGCGCTTGCGCCCGTCCTCACCCTCGTGTCCGATGGCCAGCCGACCGACGACTTCCGCAAGGGCCTGCGCGCGTTGCTTGCCTCGCGCTGGGGCGGCCGCTCGGTGCGGCTAGCCATCGCTATCGGCCAGGACGCCGACCGTGACGTACTGCAGGAGTTCATCGGTCACGGTAAGGGCCTCGTTCCTGTCCAGGCGAACAGCCCGGAGGCTGTCATCGACGCCATCCGTTGGGCG